>JAUNAE010000075.1:6092-12180 GCA_030527765.1 Eubacteriales bacterium | reverse complement strand
TGTGCTTTCATCTCGGCAATTGAATTACCGAGGATTCCCGCTGGCCATTCCTAAATATCCGGCCAGAAGGAAAGGAACAAAGGGAAGTTCCATGTGCTTCTTTCCTTTTCTTAACAGGATCACCATTCCAACACAAGTACAGGAAAAGAAGCCAAGAAACACAGTTCTGGCAAGTTCCCATGGTGCCAACACAAAACTCAGAGCACTCATCTGAAGGGCATCTCCGAATCCCAGTTTTCCCTTGCTTCCAAGACTTGCCCCGATCAAAACCAAAAGCAGCACTATCCGCAGCAAAACACCTCTCCCTGATCGATTGTCCGGAATCCGGATCATTCCATATACTGCCAGACAACCGGTCAGAGCCAGAGAGATTTCCCGTTTTTTCCAATCCAGAAACCCGTTTATTCCGAGAACCAATATCACAATCGTATTGTCTATTTTAAGATTCATTTCCGTCTTCGGTCACAGTTCACACACAGGACCGCCTCCCCCTTCTTTCATACCTCTCTTCCAAATCTTAAGCATTGGAGTTTCCATGTTTACCCATGCATTCTTCCACATCGACTGCAAAGATGCATTCCGGAAACCTGGGATATGGGAACAAGGCTGTAGGTGTGCTCAATCCGGCTGCAGCTCCCAAGATTGTGATAACTGGAGCCGCTGCTTGTAATATACACGACACTTCCGGGGCTCTGATGCCAGCTGCAGGTTTCGCAGGGATAATATCTTCCTCCCGAATCATTTCTCAGTCCATCTACAGCACTTCCGGAAACCGAATACGCCCCCGGGTTCAGATAACTGCAGGAAGATTCTGTATGATACACACTTCCGTGAAGTGCCACATACACCATTTCCTCCGGTTCCCCTGCAATTTCTTCTATCCCTGTCCAGTCCGCACCGTTCCATGCATGCACCCGAATCTCCGTATGCATTCCTACAGAAGGAAGCGGCAAAATCCCGCCTATGGGATGATATACCCAGGATTCTGTCCCCGTAACTTCGGAAGCTCCTTCTGAACTCCAGGCAGCAATCCCCTGCTCCTTCGCACTTTCGCAGGCGCTCATCAGATGCCTGGTGTTCATTGCCCACACATCCATCAAAGATACCATGGCAAGAATTCCGAGGAGAAACACCGGAAGTACTCCTGCCGCCTCCACGACAAAACTCCCTCTGTTTATGTTTCTGAAATGGGGGTATAAAGATACTTTTTCGAGCAGACGTTTTGTGCAGAAACCCCTTTTCAGAAAATTCCGGTACCTCATTGAAATGCTTCCTTTCCTTCATTTTTTGTTCATAGTTTTTGTCCTGAAATCAGGTTCCACCCATCTTCTGACACACCAGACATTCGTCTCTGATTTTTCTGCAGTTACTTTTCGCAGCTATATTTATGGTGTTTCAGAAGCAGCCAATCTCGAAAAAGCATCTTTATACCCGCATTATTCATATCCATACTGCTTCGTCACCTGAAAAGTACTTTGCCCATTCACCTTCACAAACATATTCATTTCCGCCGCCACCAGACAATGATCCATACAGAAATGAGGATTATTCCCTCCTCGCAGCTTCTGTTCCACCATATCCATTCCTCTCCAGATCAGCTGGTCTCTCGTACATCCCATAAGCTGAATTCTCAGATAATCTTCATAGGAAAGATTCTGTTGTCGGCCTCCCGCAAAAATCTCTCTCACATCCCGTATGCTCTGTTCATACACTCTGTGATACCAGACAATGTTTCGTTCCTCCGTTTCAAGATTCTCACACTCAATCCCTTCCATGATCCACAAAAGCTGCTCTGCCAGCGGTTCTATATTCTTACGATCCTCGTTTTCTCCAATGATCACATACTCCAACGCCCCACAGAGCTTTTCTTTGCCATCTTTCCCGTAATGTCCGAGATTTCTCACCAGAAATCCTCTCATATAAGGCATATTCCCCGGCGACAGATCTGGCACATAATTATCCAGAAGTTGGATTCCCGTTTCCCGATTTCTTTTGGAAAGAAGACTTCCCGCATCCAACAATGCAAAAGAATCCTCTGAAATCTGAAGTCTGATAAACAAAGACTGCCGTAAGAGAGCAAGCAGTTCCTCTTTTTTTTGCTCCTGCATCTGCATTTCCGGAGACATTTCTTCCGGCTCCTCTCCCTCACTCTGACCGTCACTCAGAAACACTTCCCCGTCCGAACGCTCCAGACAGCTCCACATCTCTTCCTCGAAATCCTTTCCCCGGGATTTCAGAGATTCCATTTCCGCAAAGGACAGGGGAAGATCCGGCTCCTTTTCCCCATCCGGCTGCAGTTTCTCTACTTTCACAGCCTGCTCATAAAAAGGCGCTCCTCCTTCATCTGTAACGAGACGGTACCCGGAAAATCCTCCTTGAAGAAGTTCCATATTCTGATGATTTTCCCGAAGCACAGGTTCTGCATAGGTACGATATTGATAATACAGAGAAGCAAGATCCACGCCTTCCCCATCCTGCATTCCCCGAAGCAGAAACAATCCACATTCCCTGAAAGCTTCTCTGTCATACTGTCCGAACAGAGAAAACAATCCAATATCTCCACTGCACAGAGCCTGTGTTCTTGCCGCTGCCATTTTGGCCGAGCGAAGTCCCACATACAAAAGCCCAACAAATACGGTAAGAAATAAAGCCAGAAAAACGGTGATGCTCCCTTTTCGGATCTTCCAATTTCTTCTCATATGGAATTGCTCTGACTAAGAACCTTGGAAAGCAAGGTCTGTACAAGTCCAGTCAGCTGATCTTTAAAAATAATCACCAACCCGATTAACACCACAAGAATCAGGATGATTTCCACAACACCAACGCCATCCTCTTCTTCCAGAAATCTTTTCCACTCGCCAAATTTCATGTACTTCCTCCTAACATCTGTTCAAATCCATGTACCTTTCTTTCACCTCAGTCGGATCGCAGCTATGTCAAACGCTTCATGCTCACACCCCATAAAATGTCATAAACGCCGGAATCATAATCAGTGCCATAACCACAAGCAGCATGAGTATCATAGGCAGCAGAAGTCTCGTGACTGCCTTTTCTCCTTCCACTTTCGCACGGCGTCTGCGCTCGCTCCATGCCTCATAAGACTCCTTTTCCAAAAGTTCCAGAAGTCTTGCATTTCCCTTCTGCAAATTCTGATTCAAAAGCGAGACAAAAGTTCTGTATTTTGACTGTCCACATCTGGATGCAAAATGGCGATAAGCTTCCTTTTCCGTAACACCACTTTCCATCTCGTGACAGGCTGCCCGAACTTCCCCTCCTACAATCCATTTCTTCTCACTTTGACTCTTCTCAGAATCCTGACCAATTCTGGCAAACGCACTTCTTGTTGTCATTCCCGCTTCCATAAGCAACGTGAATTTCATAATAAACTCCGGATATTCCCACAATAAAGTTTCCTCTCTTTTTTTCGCCTGAGAAGCCTTTTCCCTCTCCTGCAGAAACAGGAGGCTGATTCCTATCAGGAGACTCATACATCCTAGAAGATTTCCCGAATGATCTGCCGGTTTTTCCCAAAGTAAACGTTTTCCATTATAGGAAACAGGAAGATAGTAATACTCTGAATCCTCTTTCTCCTGGTTCAGTCGCCGGATCTCTTCCTCTAACTCTTTTCCAAGATTCGAAGTTTCTTCCACAGGAACATTCTCATCCTCGGTCTCCTTTGGCGGTACAAGAACCCGAACTTCAACCGACTCCTCCAGACTGTTTGTATAAAGTCTGTGCTCCACGCTCAGGCTTTCTCCCTTTTCGAAACGTACCTCTTCCGGATAAAAACGTTCCTGTATACTCTGAATACTAAGGATCAGACCTGTAAGATTTCCAATGAGGGCAACCAGATAGAACAGTCTCCGTCCCTTCAGATTCTGTAAAAGCCGAGGCATCCATAGTCCTGTTTTTCCCGCAAGCCACAAGAGAAACAATCCAATAAAAACGATTACATGAATTTGTATCATACACGCCACCACGTCTCCATCTGCATCATACTCGAATCTCCACGATTTTTATTCCAAGGATCCAGGCTCCAATGTAGATTCCAAGAAAGATCGTCATGCACAAAATTCCAAAAAAATTTCCATACATGACATCCAGAAATCCGGGAGAAGTCATTTTCAGATAAAAAATAATTCCCGCAGGCATCAGACTCATAATCTGCTGCTCAGCCTTTCGTCCGGCAACAGCCGCCATAATCTCTTGCTCCGTATCTTTCTTTTCCTCCAGCATCCGGCTTGTTTTTTTCATAATTTCACCGAGATTTCCACCGGTCTTTCTGGCAATCTGATACACCGCAGCAAAATTTTCAATATCCGAAATTCTGCTTCTCTCTCCAAGATCCAGAAACAGTTTTTCCAAAGGTACACTGACTTCCATCTGGCTCTCCATATACCGGAATTCCCGCACAAGTTCGCTTTGCTTTCCGTACAGCAGTTCCAGTTCCTTTCGACAAGCACGAACCGCATTTTCCATAGAATATCCGGCATACAGGGAGGTTCCCATAGACTTCAGTGCCATGAGAAACTGTCCCCACAGACGTTCTTTTCTCTTTTTGATTTTTTGCTTTTTATCCACATACAAGAACAAAAACTGCAATGGAATCCACAAAATCATCATCCATACCGACTCATAAAACAGATAATCCACGATGGTACAGATCCCAAATCCCAATAGAATATTTTTCAGAATCTCCACTTTCGACAACTGGATTTTGTCATACTCCGTCAAGTGTTCCTTTACAGTCGGATTCCGATCCTTTGGAGTTTTTCCTGATGATACAGTTCTTCTTTTTTTCTTAATATCCCTTCCCGCCTCTCATACAAAATTCCCAGTCTGATTTCTCCCTCTCTGTATCCCAGAACCTCCGAAATCTCCATCACTTTTCTCGTTCCGTCCGGCATACGTCCAAGATGCACCAGAATATCAATCCCAGACGCAATCTGGCTTCGAATGGCCGGAAGAGGCAGAGACATTCCCATAAGCACCATCATCTCCAATCTGGAAAGCATATCCAGGGAACTGTTCGCATGAGCGGTACCAAGACTTCCCTCATGTCCGGTGTTCAAAGCCTGCAACATATCCACAGCCTCCGCGCCTCGCACCTCTCCTACAATGATTCGATCCGGTCGCATGCGCAGGGAAGTCCGAATCAGATCCCGAATAGAAACCTCTCTTCCCCCTTCCAGATTCGCCTGTTTTGCCTCAAGCCTCACCAGATTGTCAATCCCCCGAATCTTCAGTTCCGCATTGTCCTCAATGGTGATGATCCGTTCATCCTTCGGAATATACTGGGCAAGGGCACCGAGAAACGTCGTTTTTCCGCTTCCGGTTCCTCCTCCGATCAGAATCGAATACCTTGCTGTGACAAGCTTACGTAGAAACTCCACGCACTCTTCCGTGATGCTTCCCATACCAATCAATCGATCCATGGTAATCGGATCCTTCGGAAATCTTCGGATCGTCAGAACCGGTCCATCCAGTGCCACCGGGGATACCACCGCATTGACACGTGCTCCATCCGGAAGCCTTGCATCCACAACAGGAGACGATTCATTGATGATTCGGTTACATCTTCCTGCAATCTGCTGAATCACATCCATCAGCTTCTCTCCGGAACTGAAGGTTCTTTCATAATTTCTGATTTTTCCTTCCCGTTCCACAAAGATTGAATTCGGCCCATTTACCATAATTTCTGTAACCGTCTCATCCTCCAGCAACTCCTGCAGCACATCCAGTCTGCGGACAGAATCAAACAATTCCCGTCGAAGTGCCACGCAATCCTTCATCGAAAGGTACCAGGTTCCTTTTCGCTTCATCAAAAGCTCGTCAATTTCTTTCTGAACTTCCTGATCTGACAGTTCCTCCTCCGTGTCCAGGCATTCCATCAGTTCTTCCCTCAGGATTTTCAACTGCTGCTCATTCATCCTAAACCACCTGCTATTTCAAACGAATTCTGCGAAACTTTATGCAGAAGAAAAGCAGACATTCCCAATCCTCTTCTTTATCTACCCTCTTGTTTCTGCAGTTCCTTCACGAAGTCCCCGAACTCTCCAAAAATCAGCTGCTCCGGAGATACAATCCC
>JAUNAE010000075.1:0-6082 GCA_030527765.1 Eubacteriales bacterium | reverse complement strand
TTTTTCTATTACTTCGTCAGCATGCAGTTCCGTCAGAAGTTTCTCATACTGTCTGATTTTTGCCTCTGACATGGCATCTCCAAGAACCGGCATATAAATCAGATCACAAAGTTTCAACAAAGAGTAAAGATCATCCACTTCACTTCCCATATCCAGAATCACCGTCTCGTAATTGCTCCCTTCTGAGATTTCTCTGAAAAGAACTTCCCAGTCTTCCCACTGTACACTTCTAAGATCCCAGGGTGTTTTGACCGGCGGTATCATGTCCAGCTGATTCACAGAAAAAATCATTCCATTCATACGATGAATCAACCCGGAATCTTTTTGCTTAGCATAGTACAGAAGATCGGTCAGATTGGCACCGAACGGCTCTCCTCTCCACTCTTCAAGTCCCGCATACTCATCCATTGTCAAAAACAAAGTCGGTGCTCTCACAGCAGAAAGCTGTCCCATGGCAAGAGCAATGGATGTCTTCAGACATCTGTGGATCGGGGAATAAACGCCAATAAACCGCGTCTTATTCTTCCATGACACCGTTCCCTGTGTCTGACCGGACGTATCTTCTCCGTAATAACTCATAACCTCCCGAAGCATACTGCCGGTGGATTGATACTTGTACACCATCGGATATTGCATACCCTCAGGAAGCATTTCTCCTTCCGATAAGAGAATGATCTTTTTGATTTTCATTTCCCGCACTTCTCTCACCATCGCCTGATCCGAGATGAGAAGCAGCTCGATTTCATGATTTTTTGTATATTCTCCCAGGCTCTCTACAGTTGTAAACACCTGTATTTCAAAGGGAATGTTATGTCTCTGACTGAGATAATTCATAAGACGCAGGGCATACTCCTTCTCAATATCACACACTGCAAAAACTTTTCTCTTCACCCTCCACCTCCAAATCGGTCGATACAGATATCACTATAAATAACAGTGTTATGTCACTGCCCCTTACGTGCAAACGCGACGTCTGCGTTGCAACACCACGGAACTTTTACAAAAATAAAAATGGAAATATTCTTCTGAATAGAAGAATTCAGATTTGAGTCCCCCTCTGCAGCCGAATGCTCTGCGAATATCCGCTTTATATGGGAACTTTTTTGATTCAACTCATTGACTTTGACATGCAATAACTAATATTTCGGAACAGTTATTATGGTTTCAGTATAATCCTCTGTTCTCAAAAAATCCAATTCGAATACTGTCGAATCCGTAAAAGTTTTCTTCATTTTTCTACAAAAAACCCCACCCGAAATCTCTTTCAGGTGGGGTTTTTCTCGTCAATTACTGTTTCTTCGGCTGAACCATCTTATGACCGGTCCAGAAACACATTACTGCACCGATAATCATAACACAGGCCCAGAACTTATGCTGTTTTAACATTTGTTTTCCTCCAGATTATTTATCAAGCAAATTTGTCATTCCACTCATTCCGATGAGAAGTGTGGATGTATTGTGCAGAAGCGCAGATGTCGTCGGCTGGATAATTCCGCCAACTCCAAGGGCGATCAGCAGTGAATTGAATCCGACAATGCTTCGATAATTTCTTCGAATTCGTTTCATCAGTTCTTCACTCAATTGTCTAAGAACTACCAGCTGACGCAAATCATCCTTACCAATGGTGATGTCCGCAATCTCTCTCGCAAGTTCCGCGCCATCACTGATGGCAACTCCTGCATCAGCTGCAGAAAGAGCCGGCGAATCGTTAATACCATCACCGATCATAATCACCTTTCGGCCAAGAGATTTCTCTTTTTCTACAAAGCTGGCTTTGTCCTCCGGAAGTACTTCCGCAAAATACTCGTCAACTCCTACTTTTTCTGCGATCGCTTTTGCAGTACGCTCGCTGTCACCGGTCATCATGACCGCCTTTAGTCCGAGACTCTTCAGGGTAGAAACAACCTCTTCAGCTTCCTCACGGAGAGGATCTTCGATGCAGATAACTGCTGAAAGCACTCCGTCAATTGCGAGAAACAGATGGGAATATTCTGTTGGAAGCTTCTCATATACATCCATTCGATCTTCCGGAATAATGCTGTTCTCATCCTCAAGAACAAAATGGGCACTTCCGATAATGGCTCTCTTATCTTCAATGGTTGTTGCAATTCCGTGAGCTACAATATACTCAACCTTACTGTGCATTTCCTCGTGAATCAGCTGTTTTTCCTTCGCCGCTTCAACCACCGCTCTCGCTACGGAATGAGGAAAATGCTCTTCCAGACAAGCCGCAATTCGAAGCAGTTCCTCCGGACTCTGCTCGTTAAAAGGAATCACCTTCGCAACAGTCGGCTGCGCTTTGGTAAGTGTACCCGTCTTGTCAAACACGATGGTGTCTGCTTCTGCCACGGCCTCGAGGAACTTTCCGCCTTTTACCGTCAGCTGATGCTGGTTCGCCTCGCGAATCGCAGACAGCACGGAAACCGGCATGGCAAGTTTCAATGCACAGGAATAATCCACCATAAGAACCGCCAGCGCTTTTGTGACATTTCTTGTAAGGAGATAAGTAAGTGCTGTCCCTCCCAGAGAATAAGGAACCAGTCTGTCTGCCAGATGTTCTGCCTTACTCTCGAGATTCGACTTCATCTTTTCCGTCTCTTCGATCATCGAAACAATCTTTTCATAGCGGCTTGCTCCTCCGGCATTTCTGACCTGGATCGTGAGCTCTCCTTCCTCAATGGTTGTTCCTGCATACACCGTACTTTCTCCGGTTTTGCGCACCGGAAGGGACTCTCCGGTCAGGGAAGCCTGATTCACAAGCGCTTCTCCCTCAACCACAATTCCGTCAAAAGGAATCACCGTGCCCATATGTACAACAATATGATCTCCCTGCTGTACATCATTCACCGGAAGAAGTACTTCTCCGGATTCTGTTTTGACCCATACATGACTGACATTCAAAGCCATCGTACCTGCCAGATCCGCAACGGACTTCTTATGTGTCCACTCTTCCAGAAGTTCTCCGATTCCAAGCATAAACATGATGGAACCTGCAGTATCAATGTCGTTTCTGAGAATCGAAACTCCGATTGCCGTCGCATCCAGCACCGGAACTTCAATCTTTCTTTCCGCAAGGCACTTCAGACCCTGATAAAGATATCCACATGCTTTGTAAACGGTATAACCCAGGCGAACCGGATATGGAAGAAACCACTTTCTTATATAATGAAATACAATGCGATTTGCCAGTTTTTCCTGATATTCATGATTCAGTTCCCGGCTGGAATGATCCAGTACTTCCGCCGGAACTGTAATCCGATCATACCCAAAGGACTGTACAAGTCGAATGATCTGACTTCTGCTGCCCGTATAACAAATCGTGGCATCGCAAGTCCGCTCATTCACTTTTGCAAAAGTAATATTTTCCTGTGACTGCAGAAAATACAGCAGCGTATCCGCCTGTTCAAAACTCATTCGGCTCTGCACCATATGAATTCGCATTCGCCCTGTATTCTCATGTAAAATTTGAAATTTCATGAAATAACCTCTCTGATGCTGCCAGTAAAAATAAAGTATCCAAGTCTTCTCCACTGAGATAAAAGGAGTCTGATGCACCTTCGTTCGTGAATCAGACTCCTGCGTCTCACATTATTTACTCTGCAGTCTCCTCAGATACCGGTTCTTCAACCGCATCCTCAAACTCTGCTGCCTCAGCCTCTGCTGCACGCTCCTCATTGATGCTCTTTGCATCTGCGTAAATATCCTCTGCGTTTTCCTGAACAGTATTCACTGTCTTCATAACGCAATCTTTTCCTCTGAGAACCGCTGCTGTACACTGAGTGTAGAATTTCTTTGCATCTTTGCTTGCAAGAATCTTGATACCGGCGGTACCAAACAGTGTTCCTCCTGCAAATAAGCCAACTTTTTTCCAGTCAATCATCATATTTTTGCCTCCTTTTCATTGGTTTTGTATCGAAATCCGACTATTCTCCCGATATCTGCAAACAGTCCCAGCATCTTCAATATAGTCAAAGCGTCCTCTCAAGATCTGAGTGGACCCAGGATTTATTCCCTCTATTATAACCTTCTTCTCACCCAAAAACAACGAGAATTATACATAAAATTCTTCTCATTCATCTTAAATTTTTGTGAACCACATCGGTAATTGAATTCCCGCTGGGTATCCTAATTTATTCTCATATTGGGCTTGTATCTTTTCTCACACAACGAGAGAATCTTTTACCGCAGGTTTTAATGACCACATTCTGAGGAATGCATCTCCCCGCACTGTGAAAAATTCCTCTCCCTCCACCGGGAAAACTCTGGAAGTGAATACGGCATCTCCATCGTTTACAAAAATTTCCACAGAACTTCTGTCCACAAAAATACGCAGATGCGAAAGTCCGCTCTCCAGATGCCGGGTTCTCGTTTCTCCATGTTCTATATTGAATCTCTTCGTCATTCTGATGCGGTTGACAGTGATTTCTCCGGTTGCCTCCTTAAAGTCAATGCGAATGCCGCCGTTGCCATATTCCTTTGCGAAAAGATCCAGTTCCAGATCTCCCGGCCGACAGTACAATTCAATTTCTGCCACTCTCGGCATGCGAACACTCTCACCTTCTGCATGACCGGCAAGCGGAATCTCCTCATCTCTCAACTGTTTCAATGCCGGAAGCGGCTGCTGAATCAGTCGGCGTCCGCGTATGGTCAATTCTCTCGGAAGAGTCAGACAGCCGGACCAGTTTTCCTCATCTGTCGGGTAGGAAACATCCGGAAGTCCCATCCAGGCAACCAGAACTGCTTTTCCCTCATCCTGCACATTGTTTGCACATTCTGCGGCATAGGAATCAAAACCGAAATCCAGTACATGGAACTGTCCTTCCGGTCGGAAGGTCAAAGTCTTCCAATCCATCTCTCCGAGAATGTAACCGTTGTGATTATCCGACTCTCCTCTTCCCGGAATCTTCAAATGCTGTGGGCAGAAAATCAGAGCATCTTTGCCTCCGATCCGCTCTACCGACGGGCACTCCCACATATCTCCAAACTGCTCAAATCCCGTAACTTTGAGTTCTCCGGCAAAATTCCATCCATGAAGCAATTCCTCAGACTCATAGACAATGGCTCTTCCCCAGTGATCTTTGGTCTGTGCTCCAAGAATAATATAGTAACGATTCATTTCTTTGTTATAAAGTATTTTCGGATCCCTCTGATGCTCCGTATACTCTCTGCTCGGTCCGAACAATGGCAGCGGATATTTCTCAACCCAGCCGTCGTCCTTCAGTTTTGCAAGACAGGTATAGGATCTTCGCGTCCAGTCCTCATCCCTGTGATTTCCCGTGTAATACAAATAGAGCGAATCCCCGATGGGCATGGCCGAACCTGAGTATGCACCCTTGTTATCATAATCCCGATCCGGCATGATGCAGACTCCCAGATTTTTCCATGTGATCAGATCTTCCGAAACAATGTGGTACCAGTATTTCAATCCATGGACAGCGCCCCACGGGCACCACTGATAAAACAAATGCCACTGATTGTCATGCCAGACAAATCCATTGGGATCATTAAGCAGTCCCGTAACCGGCTGAATATGAAATGTCTGTCGATAATCTGAGTGACAAATCTCTTCATGCATGTCCCACAATTCCTGAGGATCTTTCAGCACTCTGTACCGTTCTTCTCTCGTCCATTCCTTCATCCCAAAACCTCCTGTCTCTTAGTAAAATCTACAATCTCTATCCACTTGTCTGCGTTCAAGTCGATTTCCAATGCTATTTTCAGATATCGTTTCATCAAAACCGCCCTGTGCACAATTCTTACTTTCAATTTACACTATTCCTCTAAATTATTCTATCGTTTTTCAAATTTCTCGCTTTATTTTCAGTATTTTCAATTTGTAATAAACGAAATTATCACATCATCCTCCTCGTCCTCAACAGAATATGAATTTTACAATGCAAAATTTCCAAGATGCTATTCTACAGACATAAGCATGACATACCAATTCTCAACGGAGGTGACGATTATGAATTATCCCAAAAAACTACTCGCATTGGCGCTCAGTTCTTCCCTGATCTTCGGAACGTTCAGTCTTCCCGCTGCGGCTTCCACTGATCTCACTGATGTGATTACACTGGAATCT
>JAUNAE010000540.1 GCA_030527765.1 Eubacteriales bacterium | reverse complement strand
GCGGATAAGAAACAGGATATTGAGAACTGTGAACATGCAATCCGGGAATTCGAGCATGCAGAGATCACTTTCAAAGAACGAATTCAGGAAACTCAGGAAAAGATCGATGCCCGAAAACAGCGCCATAAGCAGTTTTTTGATCAGAGAGATGAACTTTCTGAGCGTATGACATTGCTTGACAAAGAGTGTTATCGTCTTGGCAGTCTGCAGGAAAAACTGGAGGAGACCAGAGATTCCCGTATCAACTATCTTTGGGATGAGTATGAAATTACACCGGGAAATGCAGGCTCTTTCCGCAATGAAGAGTACAGTGACCGTGGCGCACTCCAGAAGATGGTTTCCGACAAAAAGATGGAGATCAGAAAACTGGGTCCGGTCAATGTCAATGCCATTGAAGATTACAAAGAGCTTTCGGAACGTCACAGTTTCATGAAAGGGCAGTACGATGACCTTCAGACTGCGGCGGAAACTTTAAGAACTATCATTCTGGAACTGGACGAGGGAATGCGAAAACAGTTCGCGGAGAAGTTCCAGGATATTCAGAGAGAGTTTGACAAAGCCTTCAAGGAACTGTTCGGCGGCGGAAAAGGAACTCTGGAACTGGAAGAAGCCGATGACATTCTGGAAGCAGGTGTTCGAATTGTCTCACAGCCTCCGGGAAAGAAACTTCAGAACATGATGCAGCTTTCCGGTGGAGAGAAGGCTCTGACGGCGATTGCGCTGTTATTTGCAATTCAGAATCTGAAACCGTCTCCATTCTGTCTGTTGGACGAGATTGAGGCGGCACTGGACGATTCAAACGTAGGTCGTTTTGCAGGGTATCTTCAGAAGTTGACGAAGAATACCCAGTTCATTATAATAACTCACAGACGCGGTACCATGAATGCAGCAGATCGTCTGTATGGTATTACCATGCAGGAGAAGGGTGTATCTACTCTCGTATCAGTTGACCTCGTGGAAAACCAGCTAACTCAGTAATACAGTAATTCAGGAGGTTCTCTATGGCAGAACAGAAGAAAGGGCTCTTTCACAGACTGGTCAGCGGTCTGACAAAAACGAGAGATAACATCGTTGCGGGATTTGATTCTCTGTTCATGGGATATGACATTATCGACGATGATTTCTATGAAGAGCTGGAAGAAATATTGATCATGGGTGACATTGGAATCAATGCCACAACAGCTATTCTGGATGATCTTAAGGAGAAAGTGGCTGAACAGCACATCCGCAGACCACTTGAGTGCAAGCAGCTTCTAATTAACAGCATTAAGGATCAGATGCATGTAGACAGCACAGAGTATCAGTTTGAAAACCGCAAATCCGTTGTTCTTGTCATCGGCGTAAATGGTGTGGGTAAGACCACCTCTGTTGGTAAACTTGCAGGTCTTCTGAAAGATCAGGGAAAGAAAGTAATTCTTGCGGCAGCGGATACGTTCCGTGCGGCAGCAGAAGAACAGCTGACCCAGTGGGCGAATCGTGCCGGCGTTGAAATTATCAGAGGACAGTCCGGAGCAGATCCGGCATCTGTTGTGTATGATGCGGTTGCGGCTGCAAAGGCACGTGAAGCAGATGTTCTGATTTGTGATACGGCGGGAAGACTGCACAATAAGAAAAATCTTATGGAAGAGCTTCGTAAGATTTACCGCATTCTGGAGAAACAGTATCCGGAAGCTTATCTGGAAACACTGGTTGTTCTGGACGGAACAACGGGACAGAATGCTCTTGTACAGGCAAGACAGTTTGCAGAAGTTGCAGACGTGAACGGAATCATCCTCACCAAACTTGACGGAACTGCAAAGGGCGGTATCGCAATTGCCATTCAGTCAGAACTTGACATTCCGGTGAAATACATTGGTGTAGGAGAGAAGATTGAAGATCTTCAGAAATTTGACGCAGACACCTTCGTCAATGCACTTTTTGACGTAGGAGATAGACACCAGGAGGAAGAACATGCTTGAAATGCTGAGTCTGGAAGCCTTTGAGGAGGCATCTGAGATTGTAAAAAAAGTCACCCAGGAAACCAAACTGATTCGAAGCTCTTATTTTTCGGATCTGACCGGAAACAAAGTGTTCTTTAAACCGGAGAATATGCAGCGTACCGGAGCTTATAAGGTGAGAGGTGCATATTACAAGATCAGTACACTCTGCGAGGAAGACAGAAAAAAAGGACTGATTACCGCATCCGCCGGAAACCATGCTCAGGGAGTTGCTTATGCGGCTCAGAAGTTTGGGGCAAAGGCAGTCATTGTTATGC
>JAUNAE010000539.1 GCA_030527765.1 Eubacteriales bacterium | reverse complement strand
CAAGCTTCCAGAGCTGCTTTTACGCTTTCTTTTTCAATATATCCGTTTGCAACACAGTTATCAACGATGGATTGAGCCCAAGCTTCCCCTGCTGTTGGAAGATCTGTTTCGAAGAACTGTTTCTGCTGGTCTTCTGTGTAGTAATCGAAGTTTTTGTTGTCAGCGCCATTCTTAAGCATCAGAGAATAAAGAACCTCTGAACCATTTCTGTAGGCTTCCAGTCCGCGGATTGGAAGTGCATACAGAGAGCTGCTTCCATCATAGGATGGATCGATCAGTGCGTACATAGTGAAAATAACATCATCTGCTGTAAGCTTCTCGCCATCGGAGAATGTTACATCATCACGAAGTTTGAAATCATAGCTGATAGAACCATCTTTGTTCTCTTCGATTGTAGTATCAGCAAGACCATCGTAGTGATAAGTTGTACCATTGTACTCCTTATCCTCACCTTTGATACCATTCATGATAATTTCACCTACACGGTCATTACCAATAAGAGCAACCTGTGTGAAATCAGTTAATCTCTGATCAGGTACAGACTGTTCAAAAAATGGACTGAATTTCTCACTGAAATCGTCCTCTGCAACTACAAGTGGAGTTTCTCCGCCTGCTTTGCTGGATGTTGAATCCTCAGAACCTGCAGATGATCCACAGCCTCCGAGAAGCCCAGCAACCATAGTTCCTGCCAAAAGAAAGGCAGCAATTCGGTTTCTTCTTTTCATATTTATACCTCCTGTATTTTCCAGAGCATGTGCTCCGATTTATGTTCTAACCTCACATTGGAGGAAAAAACCGTAATTTTCAGGATTCCACCTGAATCTGTGTGTATGTTTTATCATAATACCTGGCATACATTACAATCAGTACGATAACCGGCAAATGTAGCATCAGATAAGCAATCTCCATCGAGGTCTGACCGGCACTTGCAAACTCACCTATATTTCTGATGAAAAATATCAGATCAAGGATCAGCCCAATCATTTTCAGCACCATGATTCCGATGAGAGATCTCCTGATTCTCTGGATTCCTTCTCTATACTGTCTGCTGCTCATTCTCGTTGTGGCACCATAGTAGGTACTGACACCGAGAAAAGCATAAATCAATGGAAGAAATACCACCAGATAAGGATAAACCACATAGAATGTCCTCGAAGAGGGCTGATTCAGAAAGCCGGCAGCAATCTGCAGGACCGCGATTCCCACAACAAACAGTAGATTGTTTCTTGCACTTTTTTTCTTCTGACCCTGGTCCATTTGCAGTACATAAATATTCGAATCTGCCAAATCCTGATTTCCGAATCTACGCAAATGCTTTCTTCTCCAGTTCCGGAACCAGAGCCTCCATACATCCATCCTCAAACGGAACCTTAAGTCCTGCCTGGCGGATTACATTTACATAGAAATCACGAGCTGAGAGATTACATAACTTCACGTAATCAGCCCAGGCATCGTCAAAATCCTTGTCCATGCGTACCTTGAACTGCATTGCGCAGACACTTGCAAGGACGTAATCAATATAATAGAAAGGAACCTGGAAGATATGAGACTGTCTCTGCCAGAATCCTCCCATTCCAAAGAAAGGATCATTGTCATAATCCAAGTGTGGACGATAAGTCTTTTCAAGATCAGCCCATACCTGCTTACGTTCTGCAGGAGTCATCTCCGGATTCGCATAAACAATGTGCTGGAATTCATCTACCATGCATCCGTATGGAACGAAAATAGCCGCATCGGCAAAATGCATCTTGCGATATTCGTCTCCACGTTCTCCAAAGAAACTGTCCATCCATCCATAGGTAAAGTACTCCATGGACATAGAATGAATCTCTGCTGTCTCCATGGTAATATCCGCATACTCACGAATCTCCTCATCTCGAAGGAGATATCCCTGGAATGCATGTCCGCATTCATGGGTAATGACATCCACGTCACCGCTTGTACCATTAAAGTTCGCAAAAATAAAAGGTGACTTATAATTAGGAAGGTAGGTCATATAACCACCCTGACTCTTTGTCTTTCTGCCAAGAACGTCAAAAAGTTCATTCTCACGCATAAAATCAAAGAATTCTGCTGTCTCAGGGGAGAGTTCTCGGTACATATCCTGTCCCTTTGCAAGAATCTCATCCGGTGTTCCGATTGGTTTTGGATTACCGTTTGTAAAGAATACACCGTTGTCATAATACTTCAGATCTTCCACCTGAATGTCCTGACGTCTCTGTTCATGAAGCTTTGTAGCAAATGGAATGAAGTAT
>JAUNAE010000074.1:7018-12268 GCA_030527765.1 Eubacteriales bacterium | reverse complement strand
TTTCCTCTTAAAACGCTTGCTACACCAGAAGCCAGACGGCCGAGGGTGCAACCAGTAGCGTCAACTACATACCATTTTCTTTCGATTTTATCTGGATTAGCCATATAAGTCTGCATGGTCTTACCTCCTGTAATTTATCAACGATAGTGTTTGTCGTGAAATTCACGAGAAAATTTGTTTTTTGGAACGTCCTGCGAAACCTGCGGAAATGTCCGAAACCGCTGATAAATACTGTCTGCCGGGGCTATTGGCATAAGTATTCCCGCACTACGTCACATTGAAATATTATATTCAAAGCTCCCCTGTCTGTCAACCTTTATTTCTATTTTTTTCATAAAAAATCTACTGTTTTGGTTCAACCGAATCATCAACACTTCTGCTACTATTTTCTGCAACAATTGACTTCTCAGAGTCTTTTCTATTGCTATTCTTTTCACGCAAGACTAAAATATAAATAATTTATGTGAAGGCCATGAACGCAATCTGCTTCGCAACTTGCGTTCACAGAAAGGATATTATGATACATCTTATTTCCTATCTTTTCATCAAAGATTACAAAAATTACCAATCTCCGTCGGTTCGGACTTCTTATGGAATTCTTTCTGGGATTGTCGGAATTGTACTGAACCTTCTTCTTGCCTCCGGAAAATGGATTGCCGGAACTCTGTCCGGAAGTATTTCCATGATCGCTGATGCGGCCAATAATTTATCGGATGCCGGCTCTTCCGTCATTTCTCTCCTGGGCTTCAAACTGTCTGCCCAGAAGCCGGATCCGGAGCATCCTTTTGGCCATGGCCGTATGGAATACATTTCCGGATTGTTTATTTCGGTGGCTATTCTGATCATGGGGTTTGAGCTTGTTAAGACCTCTGTTGAAAAAGTGTTCCATCCTGCTGCCACAGAGTTTCGTATCTCTGCCATGGTAATTCTGACTGTATCGATTCTTGTCAAAATTTATATGTTTCTGTACAACCGCTGGTACGGCACTCGTCTGGAAAGTACTTCTATGAAAGCGACAGCCATGGACAGTCTCAGTGATACCATCGCAACCTCTCTCGTTCTGGCTGCTTCCATCATCAGTCATTACACAGGACTTCTTCTGGATGGATGGCTTGGCATTCTCGTAGGTGCCTTTATCTTCTACACAGGCATCCGGACAATGAAGGACACGATTGACCCTCTCCTTGGCCAGGCACCGAAACAGGAACTTGTGGAGCAGATTACAGGGATTGTAAATTCCCACTCCATGGTCTACGGAATGCATGATTTGATTGTACACGATTACGGTCCGGGACGACTCATGATTTCTCTCCATGCAGAGGTTCCTTCCAGTGGGGATCTGAATCTGATTCATGACCAGATCGATCATATTGAACGCGAACTTTCTGAAAAGCTTCACTGTTCTGCTGTGATTCACATTGATCCTATCGTGACGGACGATCCGAAGACTCTTAAGCTTAAGGAGGATGTTCTTCGGATTGCAGCTTCCCTGAATCCGAATTTTTCCGTGCATGACTTTCGTCTCATTTCCCGGCGCGGCTATGACAAAATTCTGTTTGATCTGGCAGTTCCATTTGACTGTGAAACTTCGAATGAAGAACTTGTGGAAATTCTACAATCACAGATTGGAAAACTGGAATCCGGAAACTATGTCGCAACCATCACAATCGACCGGCACTAAATCTTTGTCGGAGCATAGGATTTTGAAATATTCTGTAATTTCCACAGAAGAGAGGATGTGAATAACAACTCCATCAAAAAAGGTCATTCAGTCTCACAAGTGTGAGAACCGAATGACCTTTTTTACTTTTGCCAAAACACGTTCTTGTTATTCAAAATATTCGATTCCTATGAGGGTCAATCCTCTGGCAGGAGCTGTCGGACCGGCAGCTTCTCTGCTTCTGGCCTCCAGAATTTCCACGACTTTTTCCGGCGGATACTGACCGTTTCCGATTTCGATGAGTGTTCCGCTGATGATTCTTACCATATTATATAAGAAGCCGGTTCCCCGCACTCGAATGGTAACGATGTCTCCGTCACGGAACACTTCCATTCCGGTAATGGTTCGCACAGTGGTTTTTACCTGTGCTCCTGTACCGCAGAAGCTTGCAAAATCATGGGTCCCAATGAAATAAGAGGTTGCCTCCTGCATTTTGCGGACATCCAGTTTGTAATGATAGAAATAACTGTAAAGTCTCTCTGTCGGTACCGGAAATTTGCGGTTCAATATGCGGTACTCATAGGTTTTTTCGCTGTCACAGTAGCGTGGATGAAAATCAGCCTCCACCTCTTCAGAGAGCTGAATCCGAATATCTTCCGGAAGTCTCTGATTCAGTGCAAAGGAAATTTTTTCTCCGGGGATACGGGTGTTGGTATCGAAGACGCACACATTTCCGAGGGCATGTACTCCCGCATCTGTGCGGCTTGCCCCGATGACCTCAATCGGTTCTCCCAGAAGTTCTGTCAGTTTTTCGTTCAGGATTCCCTGAACGGTAATTCCGTTGGGCTGTACTTGCCAACCACTGTAATTTGTTCCATCGTAGGCTACTACAAGGCCAACTCTTTTCATAAAACTCTCCTATAAATATGACGATTTTTTGCCGTCAAGCGGATATTTGCAATCCGCTTCGCCACTTGCTCATAACCGAATAGCTGCTCCACAGCTTAATGCACTACGCATTTGAAGCCGGGGACTTACTTGATTCGGTTAAATTCCCAGAATCCTAAAAGCAATTGCCACTGCGAGAAGCAGTGCCAGGATTCCATAAGCAACATAGTCTCTTCCTGCATAGCGGAGAGGTTTCATCTGTGTACGGTTGTCTCCGCCATGATAGCATCGCGCTTCCATTGCCATGGCAAGGTCGGTTGCCCGACGAAATGCGGAAATAAACAACGGCACAAGAAGCGGCACCATGTTTTTGGCTTTCTGGAAGATGCTTCCCTGCTCAAAATCAGCTCCTCTGGCAATCTGTGCTTTCATGATTTTGTCTGTCTCTTCAAGAAGAATCGGAATGAAACGAAGAGCAATGGACATCATCATCGCAATTTCATGTACCGGTACATGAATTTTGTTCAGAGGGCGAAGCAGTTTTTCCATGGCATCGGTCAGCTCATTCGGTGTCGTCGTCAAGGTCATCATGGATGATCCGATTACGAGATAAATGAGGCGGACAGCCATTCTCAGAGCAAGAATCAATCCCTCTTCTGTCACTTTCAAAAACTTCCACTGCCATAGCACATTTCCCGGTGTCAGCAGAATGTTAAAGACTGCCGTAAACATAAGGAGAATGAAGATCGCCTTTAACCCTTTAAAAATAAACTTGGGCGGTACCGTTGATAAGGCAATCATGCTTCCAAGAAACAACGTTGCGACCAGATAGCCCGGTACAGTACGGAACACAAAAATAGAAATCAGAAAGACCAGAGTTCCAACGAGTTTTGTTCGGGGATCCAGCTTATGCAGAATGGAGTTTCCCGGATAAAACTGTCCGATTGTAATGTCTCGTATCATTGTTCTCCTCCTCTCTTTGGCTCTCTCAAAAGAGGAGAATTGCTTTTTCTAAGCGCTTCCAGAATACTCTCTTTGGCTTCTGCTACGGTGGTTGCGTCCGGATCTACGTCCATTCCCTTTTCCACCAGTGCATTCATAATATAAGTAATCTGCGGCGCCGCAAGTCCCATGGCTTCCAGTTCCTTATAGTGGGCAAAAACAGTTCTCGGCGTTCCGTCAAAGACTGCTTCTCCCCGGTTCATAACGATCAGACGGTCTACATATTTTGCAACATCTTCCATACTGTGGGACACAAGAATAACGGTAATATTGCGCTCTTTATGCAGTTTTGCAATCTGGTCGAGAATGTCATCTCTTCCCTTGGGATCGAGTCCCGCTGTCGGCTCATCTAAGATAAGGATCTTCGGATTCATGGCCAGCACGCCTGCAATTGCCACACGCTTCTTCTGTCCTCCGGACAGTTCGAATGGAGATTTCTTATAGTTCTTTTCTTTAAATCCAACGGACTGCAGCGCTTTTTTTGCCTCAACTTCTGCTTCTTCCCGTGTCAGTCCCTGGTTCATAGGACCAAAGCATACGTCCGAAAGAACGTCGGTTTCAAAGAGCTGATGCTCCGGATACTGGAAAACCAGTCCCACTTCACTTCGAAGAGCTTTTCGATTGTATTTTTCTCCCCAGATGTCCTCTCCATTGTAGAGAATGGTTCCGTCTGTAGGGCGAATCAGTGCATTCAAATGCTGAATCAGAGTGGATTTTCCACTTCCTGTGTGGCCGATCATTCCGATAAACTGTCCGTCCGGAATATCCAGATTAATGTTTTTCAGTGCATGGATTTTGTATGCTGTTCCCTGCCCGTAAATATAATTCACATTTTTTAACTCTATCGACATAATGCACCTGCCAGTTCCTCGATGGTAAGGATGCCTTCCGGAATGTCTACGCCGGCTTTGCAAAGCTCATGAGCCAGCAGTGTCACCTGTGGTACATCCAATCGATATTTTTTGAGTGTTTCTACCTGGGAAAAGATTTCACGAGGCGTTCCTTCCATGACGACGCTTCCGCTGTCCATTACATAGACCCGGTCTGCATCAATCACTTCTTCCATATAATGGGTGATGAGAACGACAGTGACTCCTTCTTTTTTGTTCAGTTCGTGAACAGCTGCCAGCACTTCCTTGCGGCCGTTTGGATCCAGCATGGCTGTCGGCTCGTCGAGTACAATGCATTTCGGCAGCATTGCCATGACTCCTGCGATGGCAACTCGCTGCTTCTGTCCTCCGGACAGTTTGTTCGGAGAATGGTGGCGGTACTCTTCCATTCCTGTTTTTTTCAGGCTTTCATCCACACGATTCCAGATCTCTTCTGTAGGCACGCCCATATTCTCAGGGCCGAATCCCACGTCTTCTTCTACGACGGTTCCGATGATCTGATTGTCCGGATTTTGGAAAACCATTCCTGCTTTTTGACGTATTTTCCAGATCTCTTCTTCTGCGGAGGTGTCCATGCCGTCAATCCACATAGTTCCCTCGGATGGAAGTAACAGTCCGTTGATATGTTTTGCAAAGGTGGATTTTCCGGAGCCATTATGGCCCAGAATCGCAATAAATTCTCCAGCTTCAATGTCCAGGTTTACATCATTGACGGCTCGCTGTTTGTCCTTCTCGTTGCCATCGTCGTCATATCTCAGATAGTCAAATCCCAGCTTGAACGCCTTAATTATTCCCATGTTTTCCTCCTGC
>JAUNAE010000074.1:0-7008 GCA_030527765.1 Eubacteriales bacterium | reverse complement strand
TGTTTCCTACAATTATATTACTGAATTTCTGTCTCTTCTGCCTCTTCTGCAGTGAGGGAATCGATGAGATCCCAAATCTCCTCCCGGCCCTGTTTGGTCTCGGAGGAGAACGGAATGAGCTTCGTTTCCTTCGGAAGATTCAGTCCGCTTCTGACCTCAGCGATGCATTTCTGCACCTGGCTGCGTTTCAGCTTATCCAGTTTTGTGGCAATAATGATCGGTTCGTATCCGTTCTGTACAACCCAGTCATACATCTGCTTGTCATTGGCGTTCGGGCGGTGACGAATGTCTACCAGCACAAACACTGCCTTCAGATTTTTGGAAGTGTGGAGATATCTCTCGATCATTTTTCCCCACTTCTGTACCTCTGCAGCAGACGCTTTTGCATAGCCATAACCCGGCAGATCCACAAGATAAATTGCTTCGTTTACATTATAAAAATTGATTGTCTGAGTCTTTCCCGGGGAGGAACTGGTTCTTGCCAGTGCCTTTCGGTTCATCAGGGAATTGATCAGAGAGGATTTGCCTACGTTGGATTTTCCTGCAAATGCAATTTCCGGACGTCCTGTGTCCGGGAGTTTGCTGGTAATTCCACACACAATATCCAGTGATACATTCTTAATAACCATATTCTTCTCCCTTTCAGCGGCTGAGGGCTTTTGCCAGTACATCCTCCATAGTTTCTACGAAGGTGATGGTCAGTCCGTCAAGAATCTCAGCATCCAGTTCTTCAATATTCGGCTGGTTTTCTTTCGGCACCAGCACTTCCTTAATGTGGGCGTATTTTGCCGCAAGAAGTTTCTCTTTCAGACCTCCGATTGCAAGGACACGACCTCTCAGGGTAATCTCTCCTGTCATCGCAAGATCTGCCCGAATCGGCACGCCGGTCACTGCGGAAAGAATGGCGGTTGCCATGGTAATACCTGCAGATGGACCATCCTTCGGAACAGCTCCTTCCGGAATATGAAGATGGATGTCATGCTCCTCGAAGTAGTTTTCCGGAATTTCGTATTCTTTGGAAATGGAGCGGATGTATGTTACGCCTGCAGATGCAGACTCTTTCATTACATCTCCCAGCTGTCCTGTAAGAATCACTTTACCCTTGCCCGGCATGGTATTGACCTCAATTTCCAGAGTGTCTCCACCCACCTGAGTCCAGGCGAGTCCTCTTGCAATTCCAACCTCATCCTTCTTGTTTGCCATAAGGTAATTGTATTTTGGTCTTCCGAGATAGTCCGGAAGATTTTTGGCAGTTACCGTTACCTTTGATACGTTGTCTTCGATAATGGCTCTTGCAGTCTTTCGGCAAATTCTGCCGATGGTGCGGTCAAGAGTACGTACACCGGATTCTTTGGTGTAGTTGTTGATGATTTTGGTCAGTGCCGTTGACTGAATGGTGAGCTGTCCTTTTTCGATTCCGTTGAGGCGCATCTGCTTCGGAATCAGATGCTCTTTGGCAATGTGCACCTTCTCATTTTCGGTATATCCCGCAATCTCAATGAGTTCCATACGATCCAGAAGCGGTCTCGGAATTCCCTGAATGTCATTTGCGGTTGCGATGAAAAGAACTTCTGAGAGATCCTGTGCAACTTCTACATAGTGATCCGTGAAGTGGCTGTTCTGTTCCGGATCCAGCACTTCCAGAAGTGCAGAAGCGGTGTCTCCTTTGTAGTTGCTGCTTGTTTTGTCAACCTCGTCAAGAAGCATCAGTGGATTGCTGACACCTGCCTGCTGCAAAGCAACAGTAATTCGTCCCGGCATGGCACCTACATAGGTTTTTCTGTGGCCTCGAATCTCCGCCTCATCCTTTACGCCTCCAAGGCTGATGCGCACGTATTTTTTATTCATGGCCTCTGCTACAGACTGGGCAATGGAAGTTTTTCCTGTTCCCGGCGGTCCCACGAGACAAAGAATCGGGCTCTTTCCTTTGTGAGTCAGTTTTCGAACGGAAAGAAACTCCATAATTCGTTCCTTCACGTCTTTCAAACCATAATGACCGCTCTCCAGTACTTTCCATGCCTTTTTGAGATTCTCGCTGTCCTCGGATTTGTGATTCCACGGAAGGGACAGGAGTGTTTCGATGTAGGTACGGCTGATATGACTCTCCGGAGCGTTGTTGTTCAGCGTCTTGAATTTCTCGATTTCTTTGGAAAGTTTTTTGCGAACTTCTTCAGGTGCATCCAGTTCCTTCAGTTTCTGGCGAAATTCTTCCGCTTCATCCATGGTATTGTCTTCTCCGAGTTCCTCACGGATGATTTTCAGCTGCTCCCGAAGCATGTATTCCCGCTGATTCTTGTCGATGCGGGATTTGATCTTTCTCTGGAGATCCTTTGTAATGGCAATGACGTTTACTTCATTGTTCATTATGGCACCGAGAAGTTCAAATTTCTCTTCCAGCGTGGTGGTATCCAGAAGTTTCTGTCTCGTTTCCCAGGTGAGCGGTAAGTTGATGGCGACCGTCTCCATCAGATGATCCAAATCATTGATCTCCTGGATCTGGGATACGATCTCCCTGCTCATTTTGTTACTTTCCTGGGCGTATCTGCGAAACAGCTCCTTGAGGGTGCGTTTCATTGCTTCCACTGCTGCCGGAGCATAATCGGAAGCACCTTCTTCCTCAATCTCTTCACTAGATCCGACAAGGTAAGGATCTTTCTGTACAAGGCCCACAAGTTCTGCACGGGAAATACCTTCCACAAGAACGCGGATCAGGTCTTTTGGCAGTTTCACTACCTGTTTGATGTAAGCGATGGTTCCGATCTGATGCAGATCCATAAGATCCGGATTTTCAACATCAATATTTCTCTGGGTGACAAGAAGTACCTTCTGGTCATTCAGCATAGCTGCTTCCACTGCCTTAACGGAGCGGCTTCGGCTCACATCAAAATGTACAATCATTCCCGGAAGAATGGTCGTTCCTCTCAGGGCAATGACCGGTATATTCGTAGTCATCTCTATCATGCTTTATCCTTCCTCAGGCTGGTTCCTGGGTTCCTTTGGTTTTGGACTTGCCGCGCTTGCCGCTCTTCGGCTTCACAGGAATCGGCTCTCCGTGTTCAACCACTGCTTCGCCGGTACCTTCTACAACATCCTTTGTGATGGTACATTTGCGAATGGTATCATCGGACGGAATGCGATACATGAGATCCATCATGGATTTTTCCAGAATGGAACGAAGTCCTCTGGCTCCTGTTTTGCGCTCCAGAGATTTCTTCGCTACAAGTTCCAGTGCCTCGTCCTGGAATTCCAGTTCCACACCGTCCAGTTCGAAAAGTTTGTGGTACTGTTTTACCAGAGAATTCTTTGGCTCCTTGAGGATTCGCATAAGCGCTTCCTCATCCAGAGAATTCAGGGATACAACAACCGGAACACGTCCGATAAACTCCGGAATCAGACCGAATTTGATAAAATCTTCCGGCATAACGTCCTTCAGAATTTCTCCGACATTTCGCTCCTCTTTTGCGGATACTTCTGCACCGAAACCGATGGACTTGTTGTCATGGCGGGCTTCAATCATCTTCTCGATGCCGTCAAAAGCACCTCCGCAGATGAAAAGAATGTTGGTTGTGTCAATCTGGATAAATTCCTGATGCGGATGTTTTCTGCCGCCCTGCGGCGGAACGCTGGCAACGGTACCTTCCAGAATTTTCAGAAGTGCCTGCTGCACACCCTCTCCGGAAACGTCTCTTGTGATGGACACATTCTCAGATTTGCGGGTGATCTTGTCGATCTCGTCGATGTAGATAATTCCATACTGCGCACGCTCTACATCGTAGTCCGCCGCCTGAATAATTTTGAGAAGAATGTTCTCAACATCCTCGCCTACGTAACCGGCTTCTGTCAGTGTTGTGGCATCTGCGATGGCAAACGGCACATTCAGAAGACGTGCAAGCGTCTGGGCAAGAAGTGTTTTACCGGAACCGGTCGGTCCAAGCATGAGAATGTTACTCTTCTGAAGTTCCACATCCAGATTGCGGGATGCGGTAACTCTCTTGTAATGGTTGTATACTGCAACGGAAAGAGCTTTTTTTGCCTCATCCTGTCCGATAACATAATCGTCCAGAATGGCATGGATCTCTTCCGGTTTCATCAGATTGATATCGTCATCAAAGGCTGCGTTTCGATCATAACGGCCGACTTCTTCGTCCATAATCTCTGCGCAGATTCCGACACACTCATCGCAGATAAATGCTCCCTCAGGACCTGCAATCAGCTTGCGGACCTGGTCCTCGGTTTTGTGACAAAAAGAGCATCTGATTTTTCCATTTCTTATCTTTTCTGCCATGGATCTGTTATATTCCTTTCTCTTCTTTGTTCATAATCACGAAAAATGGGACTACCCTTTATAGCAAGACAAGACCCCCGCAATCCACGCAGGAGTCTCGTCAAACAATCATTTATGCACAACTACACCGTCGATCAGGCCATATGCTTTGGCTTCCTCTGCGGTCATGTAATTGTCTCGTTCCGTGTCAGCCTCAACAACCGTCAGTGGCTGTCCGGTATTTTCAGCTAAAATGGTATTCAGCTTTTTCTTGGTTTTTGCAATCTGATCTGCAACAATCTGAATCTCCGTTGCCTGTCCCTGTGCACCGCCGGATGGCTGGTGAATCATGATGGTGGAGTTCGGAAGTGCGAATCTCTTGCCTTTGGTACCTCCTGCCAGAAGGAAGGCTCCCATGCTGGCTGCCATTCCAAGACAGATGGTGGATACATCGCATTTGATGTATTTCATAGTGTCATAAATTGCCATTCCTGCGGATACGGAACCACCCGGGCTGTTAATATAAAGCTGAATATCCTTGTTCGGATCTTCAGCCTCAAGAAACAGAAGCTGTGCAACGATCAGGTTTGCACTGACGTCGGTTACTTCCTCTCCGAGAAAAATAATTCGATCATTTAACAGGCGGGAATAGATATCGTAGCTTCTCTCTCCTCTGCTTGTCTGTTCAATGACATATGGTACAAAGCTCATATGTGATCCTCCTATTCAGCAAAGTGAAGGTCTGATCCAGACCTTCACTCTACATGCTTGATACAGAAAGATGAACTGTTACTGTTCAGTACCTTCGCAGCTTCTATCAGTTGCGATTAAACCTCTTTTGCAGCCTCTGCAAGAAGAGTTACGGCTTTCTGAACTGCCATATCTTTCTTCATCTGCTCTAATTCACGATCGCCCATGATCTCTTTGATCTTAGCAGCCTCAAGCTTGTAAGCCTCAGCCATCTTTGCGATCTCCTCATCAACTTCTTCCTCAGACGGCTGAACGTTCTCAACCTCTGCAACTTTTTCCAGAACCAGTCTTGTCTGAATTCTCTTCAGAGCCTGTGGCTTCACGTCTTCCAGCATCTTCTCTGCTGTCTGGCCTGTGAACTGGAAGTACTGATCCATGGTCAGTCCCTGAGACTGCATTCTTCTTGCGAAGTCATCCAGCATCTGGTTTGCCTGTGTCTCGATCATTGCCTCCGGAATATCCATGGTTACATTCTCGATTACTTTCTCAACAACTGCATCTTCTTTTGCACGAAGAGCGTCGTCTGCTTTCTTCTTCTCAAGGTTCTCTTTAACGCTTGCTTTGTATGCGTCCAGCGTATCGAACTCGGATACATCCTGTGCGAACTCATCATCAAGAGCCGGAACCTCTTTGGACTCTACTTTCTTAACGTCACACTGGAATACAGCTGCTTTGCCTGCAAGGTCTTTTGCCTGATATTCCTCCGGGAATGTTACGTTTACTTCAACATGCTCGCCGGCTTTTGCACCAATGAGCTGATCCTCGAATCCCGGGATAAAAGTGTTGGAGCCAAGTACCAGTGCGTAGTCGGAACCTTTGCCGCCTTCGAATGCAACACCGTCAACGAATCCCTCGAAGTCGATTGTTACTGTGTCGTCTTTCTCTGCGCCGCGATCCTCAACAACAACTGTTCTTGCGTTCTTCTCCTGCTCTTTCTTAACTTCCTCATCAACTTCCTCGTCTGTTACAACGATCTCAGTCTTCGGAACTTCGATTCCTTTGTACTCGCCAAGAGTTACCTCTGGTTTTACAGCTACTTCTGCTGTGAAGATGAACTCTTTGCCAGGCTCAAGCTGTACAACATCGATCTTTGGCTGGGAAACGATCTCAAGCTCGCTCTCCTCAGCTGCTTTGCTATACTCAGAAGGAATCAGTGCATTTGCAGCATCCTCAAGGAATACGCCCTTGCCGTACATCTGCTCGATCATTTTACGTGGAGCTTTTCCTTTACGGAATCCCGGAATGGAGATTCTGTTTTTGGATTTCTGGTATGCAGCCTGCATTGCTTTGTCAAGGTCTTCTGCAGAAACCTCGATGGTAAGTTTTGCCATGTTATTCTCTAATTTTTCTACCTGTAAACTCATGTTACTTGTTCCTCCTTGTTATCCTCAAGTTCCTCTATTGGGATTGCCGAGCCCCTGTTTTTGGGGGATTCAGCTTATCTTGCATATAATTGCAGTCATTGTAGAAGTATATCATATCGCCTGTCAAAATTAAAGTAGTTTTTTTCAAAAAGCACTGGAAATCTGTTATGAAAATACAATGGATTCTGCGATTTCTTTTGCCTTTTCCAAATTCAGAAGCTGACTGATCAGGGAGAGGCTGAAGTCAATGGCCGTTCCCACTCCTCTGCTTGTTGTAATGTTCCCATCAACGACAACGCTCTCTTCGGAAAGTTCTTTGCATACCAGATCTTTCATTCGTGCCGGATAACTGGTCGCACGGCGTTCCTTCAGGAAGCCAAGATCTGAAAGAACCGTTGGTGCGGCACAGATAGCCGCGATTCGTTTTTCTTCTCCGTACTGCTTCTTCAGAAGCTCTGTCAGCGGTGTATATGCGCCAAGATTCACAGTTCCCGGCATGCCTCCCGGAAGTACCAGACAGTCTGCATCTGCATAGTCATTCTCCCCAAAAAGGGTATCGGCTTTCAGGGTGATTCCGTGGCTTGTGGTTACTTCTTTTGTATCTGTGATGGATACGGTTGTCACCTGAAT
>JAUNAE010000538.1 GCA_030527765.1 Eubacteriales bacterium | reverse complement strand
GGATGAAAGCATTTCTGAACAAGATTTCCCTTCCCAAAGACAGGATTCTTCTCATTGCACCTCCGCCCATGAAACGGGGAGAATGGGTGCCCGATCAGGAATTGATAGAGGCATCCCAGGAGCTTGCGATTGCGTACCAAGCCCTTGCGGAACAGATTTGGGTTCGCTTTGTGGATGCCGGGAAGTGGAATATCCCTTTGGCTTACGACGGTGTTCATTTCACCGAGGAGGGACACCGGGTTTTCGGGGAACGGCTTTCCTTGTTTATAGCGGAGCAATTTTTGACCAGGAGGTGATTCTGTGTTTGAATTCGAAAACCTGGGCAAGTACCGGGAGAATAACCAAATTGAGGCAAAGAAAGCCACGGGCGGCCTGCCGGACAGCATTTGGGAGACCTATTCTGCCTTTGCCAATACCGAGGGCGGCATCATTCTGCTGGGCGTCATCGAGACAGCGGACAAATCCCTGCAAGCCATCGACCTTCCAGACCCGGAAGGCCTCATCATGGACTTCTGGGCTATGGTGAATGATCCCGACATTGCCAGTGCCAATATTCTGTCTGACAAAAATGTGACCATGGAGATCATCGACGGCAAAACAATCGTTGCCATCACCGTTCCCAAGGCACCGCCGGAAGATCAGCCTGTCTATGTTTACGGCGATTTGATGCACGGCACCTACATCCGCCGGGGTGAGGGAGACTTCCGGTGCGACCACAAGCAGATTCACAAGTAAGAAGTATTTGTAAATGTAGAGAAAGTTGGTACAAAATGAACTCCCATATTCAACTTCCCAATGGAGTGCTTACTGAGGAATTATTCACTAGAGTTTCTGATAAAGGAGAGATAGAATATGTCTGAATTAAAGACTAATATCAGAAATCTGCGAAAAGCTTGGGGGCTAACACAAAAAGAGCTAGGAGAAGCAATTCATGTTGCTAGTAACACAGTTGCCATGTACGAAAAAGGGGATCGAGTCCCCACTGTAGACATCCTTCAGGATATTGCATCTTTCTTGTGCGTTACAGTTGACCAGTTGATACATGAAGATTTTTCTAGATTAGATATTCAGCCGACACTTATTACAACAGAAACCGGTGTTTCATATGTCAAAAACCTCTTCCCGATTATTCAGAGTGATTCTGCCATGAGCGATATCCATTTCAGAAAGGGATACCTATTTTCGCTCAACTTTTGGAATAATCTTTCAAAAGGTCCACTATTAGAAAGCACACTAACTACTGCACTGGAAGAATACGATAAATCGTTGTCAAAAAATGGAACCATTGAATCTGCTGCCAATATTTTATGGGTTCTATTCCTTAAATTTATTTTTCTTCCCGATGAATATAATCAAACAGTTGGGGAAGCAATTATCCATGGGAAAGGAAAATACAAGGATTTCTTTAGAGACTATGTCTTAAATTCCAACAAGGCTGTTGGAGCTAAGACTATTGAACTCAAGCACAGATTCATAGAACAACATCGTGATTTAGCAGTAAAAATGATCAAACAACTAAAAGCATCCTCAATTTATTCCGACCTAGGTGATTATTACCTGGCATTAAGTTATATATATGGATTCATCGACAATGGTCGTAGCTATGATACAAACCAAATGGTTGGAATTGAGATAATGAGTAGCTTGCTAGTCCTTGACAATTAATATGCATTTTCTTTTCTTGATTCGACCTTTTCATTACTAAACTTCACATATAGTGAAGCTTAGTTGCTCTCATCTATGTTATAATGCTGGTGTTCAATTCACAACACCATTTGTAAAGGAGAGTTATGAGAATGAGATTAACAAAAGATGTAATTTCAAAGATTCTGACAGCAAACGAGGGATTCTCAAGAACAAAAAGCTGGTCCAGCCGCAACTTCAAATGTGACTACAATTATCTAATTGAAAACGGGAAATTGTTGATTCGTGAAGTCGGAAAAACATCATGGGCAGACAGTCGCTTTGACGATGTTAGAATAGCTGATATTGACCAGACTAGAAGATTTCTGCGAGAGTTTTTGCCTTTTCTAAAAACAGATAATCTGTAAAACGGTCATCTTTTCACGAGGTTCAATATATTCCCGTACATCTAAGCAAGCAGTTGTATTCTTTCTTTATAGCTGCGAAATAGAAGTTTGACAATTCTCCATCCCTGCGCTACAATCCCACAAACGAAAACGCTCCCGGATTTGGCTGAACCGTATCACTTACGGGAGCCAAAAATCCGGGAGTTTTCTTATTGACCACATATCTGACCATAGACAGAAATAAACC
>JAUNAE010000537.1 GCA_030527765.1 Eubacteriales bacterium | reverse complement strand
TTGAGACCGTATTTCTTTCTCTCAACACGGGAAAAACCTAGTAATTACGGGCTTTTTCGAGGTTTGCCTCTAAAAATTAACCCGTATTTTAACCCCGCATTTTGTGGCCTCTTGCCATGCTGTCAGGCGTTGAAACTTAACCCTTATTAAAGGCACTGTTCACAACTGCTGCCAGCTCCTGTGGTCTATTATACTTTACTTTGGCGTAAATGTCCATTGTAATCTTGCTGTTCTCGTGCCCCGCAAGGTACTGAACAGTCTTGGGATCCACCGCTGCATAGATCAGATTTGTGATGTAGGTATGCCTAAGCTGATGCGGTGTAACCTGAAAGTCCATCGAATAAACAACGGTATTGTTATGCGCAGCCTTCTCGCCAAGAACTGGCTTTACCGTATGCTTAATTCTCTGACCATTTACGTAACGGACATAGGTTCGCTCTTTAGTAGAACGAGTCGTGATATACTTCCATACTCTAACGAACTGGGTATAGGTCAGTGGACCACCATCTCTATTCGCAACGACAAAATCCGACTTTGAATTTGCCTTTGCTTCACGGAGACATTCAGCCAGACAATCCGGAATTGGGATTTCTCGTCTTGCTGCCTTAGTCTTCAGCTCATCCAGAATAACCGGTTTATTATGCTCTGCATGCCATGCCCGTCTTACTGATATATATGGGGTGTCTCCATCAAGGAAAACACAATCCCACTGTAAAGCCAGAATCTCTTCTCGTCGAAGGCCTGCATAAAGACCGATCATCACGAACACGTAAGGGGGAAGCCCACGAATTGCATCCAAGAGCTGTTCAACCTGCTGATCGGTCAACGCTTTCTTCTCCTTTTTCGGAACACCACCTTTGCCTGAAATTCTCTTGGTAGGATTATCGTATAACAGATGGCTTTCCTCTGCAGAATAGAAAATGCATTTCAAAAGCATATTCACTGAGCGATAAACTGAGGATGATTTCTTAGAAGCCAGGAGCATCGCCATCTTAATATCATCTGCCGTAACATCTGCCATATACATGTGACCAAGCGGCTTAATGATATAGTTCTTCACCTTGGATCTGTAATCGATCATCGTCGTATCGCGAACGTGTGCTGACTGCATCAGCAGCCATTTCTCTGCATACTCTTTTACGGTTGGATTTTCACGACGGAAGGATGCATCTTCGATCATCCTTTTAGCCTCTTCCACCTTATCATAGAGCTCTTCTCTAGTCTTTCCATATAGAGCAACTCTCTTACCATCGGCATCAACTATTCTTGTTCTATAGTATTCGATGCCATTCTGTACAACGGTCCCATAATCTGGGATCTTTTTTCTTTTCTTTGCCATTGCCTTCACCTCCGTGTATGCCCCAGCACTGACACCATCATTATCGTGCTTCTAGGACTACAAATCAAAGTTGTCAGTTACTTTCTTCTCTTGCGATAGGTCATCTGATTTTCAGAGACAGGCTTGGCTCTACGGGTGCATCTTGCAACATATTCCTGAATGGCAGCTTCAGTGAAATAAACGCAGCCATTATCTACGTACTGAACATAAGTGATCTGTCCGGCGCTTCTTGCCTGATCAAGAGTCGTGATGCTGATTCCCAGAAGGGTCGCAGCCTCTTTTCGAGTGTACATTTTTTCCATAGTCATTAACTCCTTGTGATATACAAAAAATCATTTTAAGAATACCAACTCATCAAACTGTCTTCCACGTTGTCAGCCAGCGCAGTTCCACACTCTGGCACCAGCTGATTTTATAGAAGCTCATCTAATGAAGATTTATCCTCTCATATAACCTACGTGGAGAAAAACCAACCATCGTGATGTAAAAGCCATCAAATTTATTCAAAAAATTTTTCTCTGAGTACTTTAAGCAGCTTCTCTTTCTTCCAGCGAACCGCGCTTCCTGTAATGCCATATTTCGTGCTAAGCCGCTTAATATAGTCAGCCTCATAATTAAAACAATCCAAAAGGAACTCACGGTCCTCGTCTGAAAGCAGAGAAAGCACCTCCTGCAAACGCTCCAGATCACAGCGGTGAATGAAATCCTCCTCAATGTCAACCGCAGAATCAGGAATATCAAAGGTTCCAACCTCACCATCCTGGCCAAGCATTCCCTCAATATGGAGAACCTCAATCTTATATTTTTCTCTCTTCTTCTGGTCATACTGGTTGTGCTTGTACTCGGTATCAAATACCTGCTCAATTTCTTTGATCTGCTCATCGTGCAATCAGCGGACTCCAACGGACTGTTTTGCGGAGCAAAACGGACGCGGTGCG
>JAUNAE010000073.1 GCA_030527765.1 Eubacteriales bacterium | reverse complement strand
CTTTGGTCTTCCAAAAGACTACACCGTTCACGAGGGTATAACCACATTCCGCGGAAACAACTACCGTAACGATGCTGCCTACGGCAATGCTTCCGTTAAAGAAGAAAAGTACGAAATTATCTGGACAAACCAGACAAGCTCTCTCGGTTCCTGGTCCGGTGTCGGCTGGACAGGTCAGCCACTCATTGTTCGTTGGGACGATGAAACCAAAAAGGTTATGAACCATTACGAAGACAAAAACAAAAAAAAAGATCTATATTGGTATGACCTATAATGAAATCACAAAAAAAATTATTGCAAATCATTTATTTCGCGAATACAATCGACTCTACCCAGGTGAAAAAATTAGTCATAATCAAATCACAAAAGATTACTGGGTCGGAGCTGTTATCAAAATCAATGATAAAATCTCATTTGAACCAAGCGAAAGTGATGGGGCAGAAGCATATAGCTGTTACGGTTACATGGATTTCAGCGAGGAGAATAAAGCATATTTCCTCAACTACGTGGACAGAATGATTGCCGCTTCAGTATATGATATTTCGTATAACTTCAGTGACGCGTATCCAACATATGAGTATTGCAATGGTGAAAACAAAGTATTTATAACATATTTAACGTCTGAAGACGGATCCGAATCGCGTCCTACATTTAGTGCTTTCTTATGTAAGCAAACATACTAAGTCAATATTCAATCTCCTGTACGTTGTTTTGTTCTCGTTTTCCTCGATGATCTGGAGAATCTCTTCGATGGAAAGCCCTGCGGAATTTGTACATACAAACTGCACCGAGGGGCACTCGGGAACAGTCTAATCTAGCTTGTGGACATGATGTAAGACGCAGCAGCCTTTCGAGTGTGATGCGCAGTCATGAGTGAAGCAAGAATCCCCTGGCTTTAGCCATGGGGAGTGTCAAGAGAAATCCCACGACTTTAGTCATGGGAGAATGCCAAATCCATCACCGGCCTTTCGAAACGAGAGATGCCGCTTCTGATGATTTCCGTTGCGGAAGACGAATATATTCGATAGGAATCCCATATATTTTACACAGAGCAAGTAGATCTCGGTACGAAATATCTGTAGCTCCGGACTCCCAGTTTACAATGGTTTGTTTAGTGCGATGCATTAATTTGGCAGTGTCAGATTGAGTAAGATCTGCATTCACACGAGCAGCCTTTAAACTAACCGTCAGCTTATCCATAGGACTTCTCCTTTGCAAAAAGTATGATCTTTTTGGATTTATTATGCATCATAGAAGCTCCTTCCCAAAATGGCAAGTGCTTGATGAAAAGACAATAGAAATGTGCCATAACTCGATAAGAATTTGCTATTTTTGCCGAGAACTACCCGTAAATTGTATTTGCAGACTTCTTACTTCAAACATCTCGGTGATTGTCACCCTCAAATGGCGGTTTTCTCATATTCTATCTAGCAAGCGTGTAGGTTTTGGAGTATCAAAAGGATTACGTAAATTTCGGGAGAAAGCCCACGGTTTTAACCGTGGGAGGATGTCAATATAAATACGAAAAGGATTTAACAAAACTTGGCAAGAAATCCCCTTCCTCTATAGGTGGGGGATGAATTGCCTTTTTGATCCGTGGTCTTGTACTGTGGCTCTTTTTTTGACGTACTATATTCAGTAGTAAACATATTGAGAGACGAAAATACAATGGTTTTTGATACAAATAATCATTCAGTTTTCATCATGCATTATCACCAGATCATGTGCATGTGTTGTTTCAGGCACAGCCAAACAGCATGCTGAGTAAGTTCATCAATGCATATAAGGCAGCTTCCAGCAGACTGATCAAGAAGGGGTTCCCTCAGATTAAGAAGTCATTGTGGAAGGAAAAGTTCTGGTCACATAGTTTCTGCCTTCTGACAACAGGCGGAGCAACCGTCGAAATCATTCAGGAGTATATCCAGTCACAAGGAGCGAAGAATGGCAAACATTGCATACAAGTATTGTCTATATCCAAATAAAGAGCAGCGTACATTCTTCGCAAAAACCTTTGGCTGCTGCCGCAAAGTCTATAACCTTATGCTCTCCGATAAGATCAAATCCTACGAGGCCACCAAGTCTTTCGGCACGCAAACTCCTGCGATGTATAAGCAAGACTATCCATACTTGAAGGAAGTAGACAGTCTTGCTTTAGCCAATGTTCAGCTCCACCTGCAAAGTGCAATCAAAAGCTGCTTTGACAAGACTCGTAAGGCAAGGAACGGCTTCCCCAAATACAAATCTGCCAAGCATAGCCGCAAGTCCTATACCACCAATAACCAGAAGGGATCCGTTACACTTTTTACGGATGGGATCAAGCTGCCGAAGGTCGGCAAGGTAAAGGCAGTGATCCACCGCAAACCGGATGCGGACTGGCGGCTGAAATCAGCCACTGTATCACAGGATCGTGATGGCAGCTACTATGTATCAGTCTTATTCGAATACGATCCAGAGATTATCTCCTCCACTATTGACATGTCAAAGACTATCGGGCTGGATTATAAGTCAGATGGACTATTTACAGACTCCAACGGCAACACTGCCGGAGGGCATAAATACTACCGTGAGAGCCAAAAGGCTTTGGCCAAACACCAAAGACGCTTGTCTCGCAAGGTGGGAGCACGCAAGGGCGAGACAATGTCGGGTAACTATAAGAAACAGCAGTACAGGGTGGCAAAACTGCACCGCCATATCGCCAATCAGAGACTCGATTATCTGCATAAGCTGTCTACTGAGATAGCCAATCATTATGACATCGTATGTGTAGAAAGTCTCAATATGCGTGCCATTGCCAACAAAGGCTTCGGAAATGGAAAAGCAACATTGGATAATGGCTACGGGATGTTTCTGAATATGCTCCGCTATAAGCTTGCAGCCAGAGGGAAGCAGCTTGTCGAAGTAGATAAGTGGTATCCATCCTCCCAGATCTGCAGCTGCTGTGGGCAGCGAAAAAAACTGCTGTTATCCGAACGTACCTATCGTTGTCATTGTGGCAATACAATGGATCGGGATTACAATGCAGCACGGAACATCAAAAACGAAGGGTTGCGCATACTACTGCAGACAGCGTAATCATATATGAGGCATAATTATAGTAGGCCGGGAACCGACCTAACTCATACGCTTGTGGACACCATGTAAGACGTATCACGTCTCTTTGAGGCGTTATATGCAGTGGTGGTTGAAGCAAGAAGCTCCCACCTCTTAGCGTTAGCGTAGGTGGGGGTAGTTCACAAGAGGAACGGCTTGCAGAGGCGATCGCTGCGGCGCAGGAAGACTAAAATCTTTGTGTGGGGGAAGATCCGCACAAGGACAAGGGTGAAGAAAAATAAAAATCATTCTTAAGAGGAGCTGATCTTTATGGCGTGGGGATACGAAAAGTCATTCACCGTGGAACACGATCCTACGGTACGGAAAAAATCTGTCAACTGCAAAGATTGTATCCATTATGATTGCTCGGATAAGTCTTGCAACAAAAAACCAGTTTATATTCCGGAGGTCGGTTATAATTATTGGAAATATTGCGACTCGTTCGATTTAGACCCGGACACTCCAAACTATGCTTCGAAATCTGACTACGTGCAAAGGTATAAACGGACGGATTTTTGAGAATTTTTTGGGATTCCTTCGAAACTAGTCGCTTAATTAATATTATGCGACTAGTTATAGGTGCTAAATAAACCACTCTCTCTCACAAAATTCCCTGCTCAATAAGAGATTCGAAAGTAACGAAAGTAATCCATATATACCTAAAAAAGTCGAGGCTTCGGACATGATCTACACACAGTCATGCCCGAAGCCTCGACTTTTTCATATCTTTGATGGAAAAAGTTATCGTATGGAGCATGCCCTCATGCGGCAGACAGCACGTCAGCCGGTTCCCGGCAACACTGGTGGTACCGCTGCGTAGTCCTTCCGATAATGAGGAATTCCTCATCCGAAAATGGGGAATAATTTTTCCGATTTTGAGGAAAAGCTATTGACGAAACACACCGGTCGTCCACGAGGTACACCAGTATAACCAAGAGCTGATAATCAGCTCTTTATACCACAGGTGTGGTGTGGAGCAAAAGTGTGCAACTTGTTATTGCAATTTGGGATTTATTCTTTTCGTAGATAACTTATGAGTTGCAATAAGATTTGTTCCATGATAAATCTCAAGAGAATCAGAACTGACTCGTAAATTTACCGGTTTTCCGATATACTCTTTAGGGACGGAATACTTATTGTTCATGTACGAAATGAGTGAATCCTTTCTGACTGTGGTTTGGCGATCGTGGATCAGATAAGATTCAATGACTTTTTCATTCGGAAGTGGCTGTAGGTATTCCTTTTCTTTTTGAAATAGTAATAGCGGAGGAACACCGGTCTCCTGACAAACATATGCGTTTACTTTATTGTTTATCTGTTGGAGAATTGCTTTTAATTCTTCCTCGGTTTCAAACTCTCCCTCGTAAGGAAGAATCCAGGTGATAAACTTATTGGCTGATTCAACCTTTCCTTTTGTGTAAGGATGACGAGGCTTGCAAAGTTTTACCTGAAAACCAAAGTCTTTGGCGAACATCTTCATTTTTGGATTAATGCGACGCTGCCCATCTTTCAGATCTACGACAGAGGCCATGTTATCAAAGAGGATCTCTCTGGGCACTCCACCTGTTGCTTTGAATGCGGCTATCAGACAGTCGAAAACATCCTGTCTTGTTTTATAAAGTTTGTAAGTAAAGTGGCAGTATCTAGAATGCCCAAGTTTATAATCAAACACCTGAAAGGTGAAGATTTCGCCATATCGGTTGGCAATGGATACATCTTCTTTCCAATCTGCCTGAGCCTGTTTTCCAGGAACCGTTTCAAAGCGTGGGTGTCCTTTGGCTGTCCTCTCTGGCTTTAGATTTTTAGATTTGATGTATTTGTTGAAGTTGGAATACGTTCCAATTTCAGAATCTATTTCAGTTAGTATGAATTCATATACCGCTTTTACGGTTACTCCTTTCAGAGAGAGTTTATTTCGTATAAGAGTTTCATACTTGTCCAGTCTGCTTGGTTTTTGATGGTGAAGCGGTTTGCCAGAGTATCCGTCATAATACTTTTTGATGGTTCTACGATCTACACCATACAGTCTTCCAAGCTCGGAAAAGTTAGGCTTTATATTGCTCAATTTAAGTATTTTCAGTTGAGTAACAAGTGCTGTATCCATGAAATGCCACCTCCATGGATACGGTATCACAGCAAGCGAAAGTGTACATTTTTATTTTCCACTAAATGTACATTTGAATAGTATCATTTACATGGTGTACTTCATCAAAGAGGCGAAAAGCGGCTTTGACTTTGTTTCCGTCGGCAGTCACAGCAATCGTGAAATTTATTCATTACCGCTTGAATATACTCGGTTGCCTCAAAAAAAGGAGCCGAACGGTCATTTCCAGCGCTTTCAACTCCAGATCTACCTGCATAAGATTTTCGGTCGCATAGGAACTCAATGGAATGATTTTAGGAATATTTTTATAGTTTTCTTCTGTTTCATTTTTTCGCACTACTCGCTTACGGCTTCTTGAATCCTCCAATGTTCACAATATCAGCTCCAAAATCGTATGGATTGTAATTTGCCTCAGAGATTGTCTTCCCATCTTCCATGACAAAGGAATACCCTTCTTCTGGATACTCGGTTCCAGTGCCGTTCTGCAGGTTTTCATAAACCAAATACTTACCATCCTCGCTCATTCGCAAGGAATCATGTTGACTGGTGCCATATTCTCTCACCTTACCGGTGACGTTGTCTCTGATGTAGATCATGTGTTTCTCCTTGTACATTTTGTTGTTGTCGCATAATAAATGTTATACGACAACAACAAAAATAGGAATTGACTGGTTGTTCTCTGCTTCAAAAATCATTCATTGATCACTTCTTCCTCTTCTATGATCTCCGCAAAAAGTTCTCTTTTATATTTATAATACGTCGCGCGGCTTATCTTTGCCAGTGCCATGCAGTCTTTGTCCTTCAGAGATCCCCCAAAACTTCTGCTGTGTTCACGTATCACAGCTTTTGCCGGTTCTTTCTTTTTTATATGAAGACGGTTGCCTCTCTTCTGCCCGATCTGTTTTCCATTCAATCTTGCCGTCTCAATTCCTTCTCTTGTTCTTTGCCGCAGGTCTGATACTTCCTTCTCAGACTGTTCGAAGGCAATTCGGATCTGACGTCTGGCCAGCCTCCGAAAGTAATTATTCAATCCCTTAAAGATCTCATCTTCGTCCGTTCCCATCAGATCGATCTTATCTTTCAGATTTTCCGAATAGACATCCGTATTGATATATCCCTCTTTCAGAAAAATAAGCTGTACACCTCTTTCAAATAATTCAAAGTAAGTATCAATACCTTCATCTGCAGTACGGCTCATTCGGGAGACGGAGTCAAAGACCACTGTATCACCTGAATTAAGATGTGCAAGCATACGAATCCAGCGAGGCCGATGCATGCTTGTTCCGGTGTAGACCTCCTGCACAATCCGTGCCTCCGGATAGGTATTCTTTATATTTCTTATTTGACGCTCAATCGACTGTGACGGTCGACTGATACGTGCGTAGCCATAGATCATGTTGCTTCCCTTCTCGTGTTAAAAGCTATTCCCTTATCTCTGATTATAAATTTAATGACCGTTATTTTTATAATCTATTATAACACGCAAATCATTTTTTATCAGCTTAGTTTTATAACAATTTTTTATCCATCAGATTTATAACTCTTTTACTCATAAAACGGCCGTCCCTTTTGGGACGGCTGCTGATGTAATCATTCCTTGTTATTTTCGTTGACACCCCCATGACTAAAGCTAGGGTTTTTACAGCGCAATTGATAAAATGCAATGACCTCATCGCATTTCTCCGATGCCCACACCTTTGTATCCGTCATGCCATTTCCTTCTCGAAATCAGATGGAGCATGATAAAGAAACTTGATGCTTTCACAGCCATAAGCTTCTTTTAACTCCTGCGTGATCTCTTCTTCCTTGATGCTATGACTATAGAACAACTCTTCCTCACCCGAATCAAGACGGACAATCCAGTCAATTCCTTCTTTCCAGAATTCGACTTCAATGTTATGAAGCATTGTCGTATCGAATTGATCGGCATCGTAGATCGCCAGAATCCACTCGTTCGGCTTTTCTCCAACCAAGCGCTTAACTGTCCATTCTCCATCGTAGAGAACTTCTAACGCCTCGCAAAGTAGCGATGCTTGTTTTGCCGGATCCGTTGTACGTGCAAAAAAATAAGAGAGATCCGAAAGAAACTGCAACTCAAAAGACGCCGGCTCTCTCTCAAACCGATATAAGCCATTCTCACGAAGCACATCTTTGACAGCCGTCTCCAGGTCATCCTCGCACCGGATCCTCTCATTGAGCTCATTATCTGCGAAAAAATTCCACAGCTTTTCTGCTCCTTCAAAAAAATACGACTTGTATTGCTTGTTACCAAATAAGGAGATCCGATCGAATTCTTTGTCATATGCATCCTCAAACGGTGAACGTGTGGAAGAGTTTGCTTTAGTTGCAAGTAAATGGCTCATACATTCGCCACCTCCTCATTGCAAAGCACTTCAATCGAATCCATATCTCCATTCGCTTCGATACCAGCAATGTGAATCCAAAGATCTATCACGGACTCGATATGCTCTTCCGTTCCTGTTTCGAGAACCCAGCCATCATAAACCAGGTAATACTTCTCCCCATGCATATCGATGTATGCATAATGATTTGTCCCTTCCCAAAGAGGGTATTTTATCTCCAGAAGTTTTTTTAGACGCTGATTCATGTTTTTCAGTCCCTGTGTTGTATTATTATTTTCTTTCATATTTTTTCCTCTATTTGTCGAATGAATTGACTGGTGTATAGGGATCTTGTTTCCTCCTTTTCTTTCGCTCCCATGTGACATTATTGTGACATAGAGAACATGGTCGAAAATGTTCTGAAACGCAAAAAAACCGTCCCATAAAGGACGGCTTTTGTGAGATTGGGTGTATGAGCAAAACAATATATTTCAGTTGTTCTGCATTTTCGTTACGCGTTCCAAGATGCGACTGCGCTCTTCAGACGGAATATCCAGAATCTTAATCGCCTCCTCGACCGAAACATGAAAATTATTGACGATTCTAACAATATCGTTGCTCCAGGTTTCAATGCGACCTTCTGAGTGGCCTTCAACTCGCCCCTCTTCACGGCCTTCCGCAAGGCCTTCTTCACGAGCCTGTTCACGGAACACTTTGTGTACGGCTTCTTCATCGTATTCTGTCAGAATGGAATTGATGACTCGATTCCGATGCTCTTTCACCATCATGCCAAACGCTCCTTCCTTTTTAGAAAAGCACTCCACTGCTGCATCAACAGAGGCGCGAATGGAAAGACCCTGAACCTTTCCTTCCGCAATCATGTCAACGAATGCGGCATAGTCTCCCAGCACCATGCATTTCGTCAGCAGCTCCTTGTTTTGACCGTCCCCAATGTTGACTACGGTTGCAGTCCACTCGTATCCCGGTGACGGTACACAGAATGCATCAGAGAGTCTAAGATCTACGATGTCTTCCTTGTACCTGTGACCATTGTAGAAAACGTAGCACTTCGGTGCCGGGATTTCTACCAGTTTTGTTCCGTAGAGATACTCTTTCTTGCCTGTTTCCTCTAAGTAGTTCTTTAGCAGCTCCGCAGTGTAAAGAAATGTGCGAAGCGGCATATTGGGGTTTGCCGTACTCTGCTGCTCATACAAAACCATGTGAGAGCCGATCACAAAGGATACATCGTTTCGCATGCCGAGATAAATGACATCCTCCAGTGTATTAAAAACAAACCCATCTTCCTCTGTGTATGATGAGTTATTGAGTGCATTGTAGAGTTCCAGCGCGAATCCGGGAATCTTCTCTACAATAAGCTTAAACAGTCTGTCCTTGTATTCTCTGTTTACTGCCATGTTTCTTTCCTCCAGTATAACAACTTGTTCTTCTGACAACAAGCAGCATTCACGTTGCCTGTGACGACTATGGCGTATGGCCATGGTGTATAGGGATTTTATTTCCTCCTTTCTTTTTCCTCCAAAGTGACATTGTCTTGACATAGAGAACATGGTCAAGAATGTTTCGAAACGCAAAAACCGCCGCCCCTAAAGGCGACGGTTAGATGGTAATTGGTGTATTAGTCTGTTACTTTATGGATGACTGCAGTCAGATTTTTTTCCGTGCCTGCATTGACGAATGATGGGAGGATCCATTTCCACCGAAGCTCCGTCCTGCCCTTTCCGACATGATATCTTGCCCAATGAGCGCAGCGCACATGCGGGCGAGGAGACTTCCTCGCGGTCTTTCTTTCGCCTGTTTCTTCCACACTATCTTTTATTTCTTTTTCCGCCTCTTTTCTTCCAAGTCGGATCGCAGATCCGTATCGGTAGCCAACATCCCAAACTCGTACATCCGAAAATCGATTACGACTGCTGGATACTCCGGCAGATACCGGACGATAGACGCGCTTGGATGCCGCATTTTCTCGTATATCCGGTTCTTCCGAGGAAAGAAACATAATAATTTGATAAATCCCACGAACAATGTCCTTCCGATGATCGTCCTGTTCCTTGTGCTTCGTGAAGTAGGTTTCACCTTCTTCTACAAACGAAAATGGAGTGGACGGCTGAATATCTTTCGGAAATTCGTAGATGTGATTCTCATACCGGTTATTGGAATAGTAGGAATAACAGTCATTCGTCTGTGTAACCATAAGCACCGCAATCTGATTTTCATCAGTCACATGGACGAAGGCTCCACAAATCGGTCGTACAGCTTCTACCTCTTTTAAATCGACGTAAACGTCCCGGTAGGGCATATACTTTCCAAACGTATCCGATACAAAGACACGCTCAGATCTCATGATCTCCTCAAAAAAAGAAGGATCTACCTGATAGGATTGCTTTGTCTGCCCCCATAGATCCACGAGATAAGCCGTAAGCACATAGTCCTTGATTTCTGTGATCGCTAATCTTCTTTCGCTTTCAGTGACATTCGCGAGCTTGGAAACAAAGCTACGATACATCGGCCAAACGTATTGGTTCAGTTTTTTGTATGGTCCGTCATACTCTTTTCGCAGAAAATCCTTACTGAGAACAAAATCAACGTACGCTCTTTCGGTAGAATTTTTCGGAATCAGTCCCTTCGTTTTCATGCGTGCAAGTACCTCTCTGCACTCCTGACACTTCAATGCTTCCATGAATCGAAATGGGAAATACGATACTTTCTTGCCCATTGCATTCTCCCTCTCATGCACTCTGTACGACATCTTTCCAAGCGGAACCGCACATACCATACGTTTTCTCAACGCTCCATCGTCCTTCTCCGCCATCCGGCAAAGCAGAATGAATGAATTTAACAGGAAGGATCACATCCTTCTCCAGAAAGATCTCAAACGGTCCTCCGCTTCCATCAAAACTATTAAAGAGTCCACAATCTGCTTTCTTTGAGATCTTGATTTCTCCTGCATCAGAACGAGCACATGCATCATAAGATCGCACTCCGTCATGATACTGACTCTGGATTTTCTGGTTAAGAGCAAGCAATTCTCTCACTGACATCTCGGCGAGAAATACCAATGCATTAATATCAGAAAACGTATTGGCAAGCTCAACAACTACTGATTCCAGGAACGAACCATCTGATTCGCAGTCAGCTTCGTTTTCCTCTTCCAGTGCTTTTCTTAGCTGTTTCTCCGAATATCCTTGTGTTGCAGCTAGCCAGCGAAGGCTCGCTTTTTCTGATATTTCCATCTCTTTGTTTCCGTATGGCGAAGGATAGAAATGATTCAGCGTAAAATCGTAATTTGCGTCTCCGGTATCAACAAAAATATCCGTTCGGACCCGTTGATCAAGAAAATGATTATACGGAAGATCGATGACAACCAGATTTCGGAAGAGATCACTGACATATTCCTCCTCCTCTTCTGTAAGAGTCATCTTCTCACGGAGCTGATCGAGCAAATCGATAAAAATTTCCTCCCGGGCATCCTCCTCGTAGTATAAGTACACATCAGAAATATACTCATAGAAGGCTTCTTCAGGCGTTTCGCTGTTAAAGATCTTAATTAAGGCTTCATTCGAAATTTCGTCTCGATAATCTGCATAAATCTCGTAGTCGAAGTATCCGTTTTCGTCCTTCGTGAGTGTTTCACTAAGGATATTTTTTACTGCAGCTTCAATCTCATTTGTTCTAATTTCTTTTGAGTTTTCCATGTTTCTCCTTTTTGATCGTACTATCGATCGATGTTTGTAATAGGCAGCAAGCCTGGTGTATGTGGAATTTATTCCTCCTTTTCTTTTCCTCCACAGTGACAATTTTCGTTATAAGGAACATGGTCGAAAATGTTTGAAAACGCAAAAAGCCGCCACCCATTAAGGACGACGGCTTGTAAGAATATTGTATTACCAGATCCCATATTGCTCCATGAGCTTCTGCTGAAGCTCACGGTCCGATGTACTTCTTTCAAGTTCCAATAAGCGATTATCAGCAAGCATTCGCACTACAAACTGATTCACCTTTGAAATCCCTTCTTCAAGAATTGCGTCTCGGCTTTCTTCCTGCTTTTGTTCTTCTATCGGTTCCACCTTCGGTTCCGGAGCGTCCTCTTTTTCAGTCGGAACGTTTCCACCGTTCAAAAAGCAAAAGGCTCTAAGAAGACGATCAAGCTCAACCGCACGTTCACCAGCAGAAAAATCAGAATCTTCGTAGATAATAATCGCTTCTCGCTCAAATTCTTCTACGGATTTAAGCCTTTTCCCAAGACTTTTAATTCTCGGTCCCGTCAAAATCGTAATGCCATAGACAACATAGATATCAAAAGCCTTACCTTTATGATCCTGGTTAAACCCGCTCGGTTCCCGATTCATCAAAAGCGTGTGCAGCGACTCGTCCTGACAATATCGGATGTTTTCGAAACATTCTTTAATGAGTCTTATTGAGTAACGTTCCTGCATATTTCTCCCTCAATCTTTTTTATACTCAACAAAATATCCTGTTGATTCTCTTAAGTCATTCCTTCTGTTTTCGGCCGCCGCCTGATCCGGCAGATAGAAGGATTCCTGTTTCGCTGGATAACTCTCGCCATCCGGATAATAAAGAAATGTGTATTTCTGCAAGTTCGGCTCTGCATAAAATATCTCAAGAAAGACGCAATACGCGAATGAGGATTTGTTGTAGAAATCACTCTTCAGAACCTCACAGAAACCGCTGAGACGATTTCCAATGATGGCAAGGTATTCTTTTACGAATGTGTCATGAACTACCACGCCCATTCATGAAGAATGGACGATGGTTTCAAGGGTCGTAGCA
>JAUNAE010000536.1 GCA_030527765.1 Eubacteriales bacterium | reverse complement strand
CTGACCTGATTTTTACAAACACTTTTATATGATTGGATTATATATCTGCTGTTGACACAACTCTTCTTACGAGATTCGCGATTTAACCGTAATCTACATTCCTTCTTACTCTACTTTTTCAAACTTAAGCAAATAAGTTCCAAGCTCCTGATATGCTCCGTTTACCAATTCGGATATATACAATGTACCCTCAGAAACACCGGAAATTCCTTTAATATCCAGCTGATACGGAAATTCCAGAACTTTTCCATCTACGATCATGGAAGCTTCCTGTGTATCTCCGTTCTTCTGAATCAGCTGCAATCTGACCGGTCCACCCTGATATCCATCCGGTGTATCCAGACTTTGCGTGCAGATCCAGACATCCTCTTTCTCCCCACTTTCACCGGTTTCGGCATCTGAAGAAGAGATATCCGAGCTTTCAGATTCCACTGCAGCTTCGTCTGCATTCTGTGCCATCATCTTCTGAGCAACTTTTGCACCGACAATCGCACCGACAATAATCGTAACCGTGAAAATCAGAGACAACACAATAAAGCCAATATCTTTCTTCTTGGCAGACTCCTCCGCATTCTGTACCGGAGTCTGTGCTGTATTGTACTTCGGTGGCTGTACTGATTTCTGCGTTGTACTCTGTACCGGTGGCTGTGGCGGAGTCTGTGCTGTGTTGTACATCGGCGGCTGCACTGATGTCTGCGCTGTGTTATACATCGATGTCTGTACTGATTTCTGCGCTTCACTCTGAACCGGCGGCTGTACCGGCTTCTGTGCAGATTTCCCTGAAAATACAGTAGCTTCTTCCTGGGGCACTCTCTTCTCCGGAGTAAACTTTCTATTAATGGTCTGCTCCAGTTCCTCTGCACTCATATTGAACTTACATTTCAAGAGTGCGTCTCTCATTTCCCTTGCCGTCTGAAAACGCTCCTCCGGATTATAGCTGCATGCTTTTCGAATAATTCCCACCAGTTCCGGTCCTCCAAGTACCGGATCCGGGAGCGTTTTTCCTGCCAGTCTCTTTGTCTGAGCATCCGCAACTTCATCTGCAGATGGAATCGTTCTTGTCTGACTTACAAAAGGAATTTTTCCGTAATTCAATAGACGGTACAGAACCAGTCCCAGTGCATAAATATCGACCGTATTATTGTAATTTCCGTCATTTCGGAATACTTCCGGGGCCATATAATTATTAGTTCCCTGCATAGACATATGTGTCGGTGGATGCTCTTTATGACGGGATACTCCAAAATCTCCCAGTTTGAAATCTCCATACTCAGAGACAAAAATATTGGATGGTTTGATATCTCTGTGAATGATATTTTTCTTTTCACATGCAGACAGCGCATTGCAAATATCACAACCTACTTTGATAACCTCTTCTACAGAGATTGAACCTTTTTTCACAGAATAACAATAGGCATCCAGATCTTTCAGCAGTTCCATTCGAATGAACAAGTAATATCCAATGGTATCATTTCTTTTCACAATGGCACTGTCGTGGATTGATACAATATTCGCTGCGGATTTCAGCTGATCCATCAGCATGATCTCATTGTTCAGTTTCTGTGCGGCCTTCTGATAGTGCTCGTTGATCTCCTGATCTGTCATACCGTTGGCCTGAAGCTCATATATTTCCTGCTTCTGAGCCGGTATTTTCATTACTTTTACTGCGGCATGGGAAACAAATCCAGCATTTTTCTTTGCCACTTCATAGACCTTGCCAAAGGATCCTTCTCCCAATTGCCTGATAATCTGCCACTCTTTCCATGGCAGTTCCATCTGATGATTCTCCATTACTTTCCCCGTAAATAATTCTTAATTTTAGCCTGACTCTGAGAATTATTGTACATACATCCGGTGATGTTTGCAAGAACAGAAATATACACAGCCGTTATTCTCCAACTGTGATCATTTCACTCTCCCACTCTCCATCCACCATGGCATGAAGACTCTGAAGACGATTGTCGAGTTCTGATGCCATATCCGCACATTTTCTCAGTTCCTCCGACAGCAAAGGTTCATAGTTCTCAATATCCTTTTTGTATCGAAGTTTATGCTCTGTGCTCGCCCAAAGATCCATCGCAAGGGTTCTGATCTGAACTTCTACATGCATGATTCTTTTTTCGTTATGCAAAAAGATCGGGACTGCGACGATGAGATGCAGGCTTCGATATCCGCTTGGTTTCGGATTCGCGATATAATCTTTTTTCTTAATCAGTGTAATATCATCCTGTCTTAATAAGGCATCCGCAAGCTTATAAATATCTTCCTCAAACGAACAAACGACT
>JAUNAE010000072.1:10806-12381 GCA_030527765.1 Eubacteriales bacterium | reverse complement strand
CACCGCTTAATGCTCTGCGCATTTGAAGCGGGGGGACTTACTTGATTCGGTTAAATACTTTACGCATTTGAAGCGGGGGACTTACTTGATTCGATTAAAACGAAATCTGTATGCCAATGATTGTATAGTAAACTGTACTTTTTTTCAAGATTCTCATAACAAAGAATCCGCTTCGGGGCACTGCCATAAAGTATCCCATAATTAAAAATCTGCAGAAAGAATCTGATTTTGTATTTCTACAAACAGACTCTCCTGCAGAACTATCATGCATTATTACTGGAGAATTCTAACGTCGCTTGTTCTAAGTGCACCCAGCGGAATGCTGGTATCACTTTGCCAAAAAGATGTGGCCGGATTATAACTAAATGTCACACTCTGCCCAGCATAAGAAGCATCTACGACACCACTATCCGTGACATACACACCAAAAGTCATTCGTGAATCTTGATAATCATCGATAGTAGTTCCAGTAACCATCTGCTGACCGTCAAATACAATCATTGGATACGTTTTATCAGCGCCATAGGATCCATTTGGATTTGGCTGTCCCTGAAGCTGGATGACCTCATCATAACTGCAAAGTCTGTAAGTCCCCGTCAACACCTGACGTCCCTGTGCCTGCTCATCTGCAATTGCCTGATCCAAAGATGCTCCGCCGGACGTACTCTGAGTACTGCCACCGGATGCATTCGCGGCGCCGCCCTGCTGGCCGCCCTGGATTCCTGTCTGATTGCTCATAGACCAGTTGTCCAGAGCACTGGTATCTGCGACAGAAGTAAATACCATCTCAATAGTTCCCGGCTCAGAAGGATCTTCCCATCCTCCCGTCCACTGTTCTTCCGTCACCAATGTTCCGTCATCCATGAAACTAACTCTCTGCATTACTGTTTCCTGAGTCTGCAAAAAAACAGCTGTGTTTGCAAATCCGTCTCCATCAGCCTCAAGCAAAAGACCTCCTCGGAATACCGAATCAAAATAAGTTTTTGATTCAATTACACTTCCTGTCTCCGGATTGTATCGAAAAACTTTATACAGGGTGAGCTGACTGGATTGTGCATCTCTGGAAACAACAAGTGTCGGAACTGTATCCTTGTTGTGAAGCATGACAAGAGAATATTCAAAATTGTTATCCATGTCAGTTCCTTCATAAAAATAATCATAATTTCCCGGCTGTGAAAGAATGATTCTATACTGTTCTTTCGCTGCAGCTAGCTCATCTTCATTAATTGTCTTAGAGGTCGCTGTCACTGCTGATCCCTGCGCTTCTGCAGCTGTTCCTTCCGGTGCTTCTGCGGTTTCTGTATAAATCCATTCTCCTATGACAACTTCTCCGTATGCCGTTCCCATGAAGCAGCCAGTTCCGAGAATTCCTGCCAAAATTCCCGCTAATAATTTCTTTCTCATAATGATTTTATCGCCCTTTCTGTTCCAATTTATCCAAAAGCTCTTTTGCTTTTTTGAAATCTTTCTTAATCAGAAGCTGTTGAATTCGTACTTCCAAATCTTTTTTCTCATCTTCCAGAAGAAGCTTATCCTTGTCAAAATGATTCTGATAAACCATCTGACGGAATTTAC
>JAUNAE010000072.1:4812-10796 GCA_030527765.1 Eubacteriales bacterium | reverse complement strand
GACGGATACTCATTCTTCGAAGATTCTGGTTTTCCACGAGAAGAACATAATCCATGCAATTTGCAATCAGGTAGAAATCATGAGATACCATGAGAATGCCGCCTTCATACTGTTTGATCGCCTTCTCCAGTGCAATCTGGGCATACAGATCCAGGTGGCCTGTCGGCTCGTCAAGCAGCAGGAAGTTTGCCTTTTTTGTTTCCAATCGGGCAATCTGAAACAGATCTTTCTCTCCTCCGGACAGTTCTCCCGGACGTTTGTCCATCTCTTCTCTGGTGAATCCATACTTCTCAAGATATGCCGCAGCATCTTTTGGTGTATCAAAACCACACTCCTCTACTATTTCAAGAAGAGTTCTTTTTTCCTCGGATTCGTCATCAATCATCTGAGAAAACAATGCCGGTTCTGCTTCCTCATGAAACTGAACGGAAGTCTTCTCTTTGCTCCAGATATCCTTCAGAATCGTAGATTTTCCGGTGCCGTTCTTACCGATAATGGCAACTTTCTCTCCGGCCTTAATTTCCAGATTCACATCTTTCAGAAGCTGATCTTCGAAGGATGCCTCATATCCGGAAAGTTTGAGTGCCGGCTCTTCAGCATCCAGTGGATGTTCTACGACAAAGGTGGTTTCCGGCTCTTTTATTTCCAGGAACGGAAGTTTTGTTTTTCTTGCATGAAGACGGTCTACAATTGTCTGTCTTGCATGCACACGGCTTCCCAGAGACGCATTGGCCATAGCCGTTGCCTGTGCGCGCATCGTATTCACAATTGCCTGCTGTCTGTCAATCTCTTCCTCTTCTTTTGCAACAATTTCCTGGTTTTCCAGTTTTGTTTTCAGAAGTTCCAGCTGATATTCCGGATAAGATCCCTCAAACTGCTGAATCTCACATCCTTCCAGATGAATGATTCTGTCAAAGCAGTGATTCAGAAGGTAGCGGTTATGAGTGATGACCAGGAGCGTTCCTTTGTGGGAATTGATCAGTTCCACAAGTGCATTGATGTGGTCAAAATCAAGAAAAACATCCGGCTCATCCATAAAAAGAATCTTCGGAGACACCATCATCTCCTTAATAACCTGAATCAGCTTAAATTCTCCTCCACTGAGTTCCTTCAGGGAATGCTGTTCCAGATTCTCGATTCCGGCAATTTTCAGCTGTTTCTTAATGTTTGTCACATAGTTGTCTCCATCAATGGCCTCTTTCTGGTCAAGAGCATCCTGATATTCCTGAAAAACCCGATCCAGATCTTCTTCTGTTGCCATTCGATCACAGAGCTGTTCAATTGTCTGATCCAATTCAACGAACTCTCGACTGATATAGTCAAATACTGTCTGTTCCTTATCGGTATCCTCTTCAAGAAACTGGCTGACATATCCCGGTCGTGTGTTTCTATAGGAATCATCGTAGAGAATTTTCCCGGTGTACAGATATTCTACTTCATGAAGGATCATATCCACCAGCGTACTCTTTCCTGTACCGTTGGTACCGATAAATGCATAGTGATGATGTTCTTCGATCTTCAGATCGATTTTATTATACAAAGCTTTTTCAGGGATTGTGTAAGTTAAGTTTTTTATTTCAATCATAGCAACCTCATTCTGTTATTTAATATAAATCTTCCGCTATTATAACAGATTATGCTCTATTTCGTTACACAAATTCCGGCTTTCCGGGAGAATCCAACAAAAAAAACCGGCTGCATTTCACCGGCGGACTGTAACTCACTTAGCCATAAACAGAAAAAACAGGACTGCCCACGGACAGTCCTGCTGGAAATTACAATAAATATTTTATTTGCTCTCGTTTCTTGCCTGAAGAGCCATTTTTGCCTGCAGATTTCTCTGTGTCTGGTCGATGACTACCGCAAGAATAATAACAAGACCACGAATAACTTTTTGCCAGAATTCAGATACACCACACATGGTCATACCGTCATTGATGACACCAATAACGAATGCACCGACTACGGTTCCGAGAATCGTTCCGGAACCACCGGCCATAGAAGTTCCTCCAAGTACGGTTGCTGCGATTGCGTTCATTTCCCATCCATCACCGGATGCCGGATGTGCTGCAGACAGCTGTGCTGTGTTGATCATACCAACCCATGCTGCGCAAAAACCTGAGATCATGTAAACAAGAATTTTGATCTTATCTGCTTTGATACCGGAGAGACGTGCGGATTTCTCATTTCCGCCAACTGCCAGTGTATACCATCCAAAGGAGGTCTTTTTCAGAAGAACGATAGAAATGATGGCAAGTACTGCAAATACATAAACACCCGCCGGAATCTTCAGGATGTTGCTTCCAAGTGTTTTGAATCCGGTATTTCCAAGACCCTCAAAACCACCAATGCTGGAGAATGTTGCTCCGCCGGAACGAAGGTTTGCGAAACCACGGCAGATATACATGGTACCAAGAGTTGCGATGAATGGCGCAACGTTCAGCTTTGTAACGATCAGACCGTTTACCGCACCGATCAGACAGCCGATAATCAGCATAAGAATCACAATCATCGGTACGCTGAAATACAGTGTCACTCCTGCAAAATTCAAAGTCAGACCTTCCTGAATCAGTCCACCGGCAAGCATACCGATGAGTCCGACTACGGAACCTACAGACAGGTCAATACCACCTGTGATGATAACAAATGTCATACCAAGACCGAGAATACCATACAGTGCGACGTGTTTTGCAATCATTGTCATGGTTGCCGGTGACAGGAAATTGTCTTTTGCGATGCTGAAGAAGATAACCAGAAGTATCAGAACGATAAAGGTTCTTCCTTTCAGAATCGTCATCATAATGCCGTTAAAATTATTAGATTTTGATTTCATTGAATGATCTGCTCCTTCCTTTAAGCCCCTGCACCGGTTCCAAGTCCGGCGTAAGACGTTCTTACAAGAGAATCCTCCGTAATCTCATCTCCTGCAAGTTCTCCTGTGCATTTTCCATTAGACAGGACATAAATACGATCCGCAATCGCCATAATCTCCTTCAGCTCTGATGAAATGACGATAATGGAAAGTCCCTTTTCTGATAATTCATGGATAATTTCAAAGACCTCTGTCTTTGCACCAATATCGATACCTCTGGAAGGCTCATCCAAAAGCAGAATTGTCGGCTGTGTCAAAAGACCTTTTGCAATAACAACTTTCTGCTGGTTACCACCGGAGAGGGACAGAATCGGAAGTTTCTTGTCCGCTACTTTGATATGCAGCTCTTCAATCTGCTCATCAACAGACTTCGACTCTTGCTTGTCATTCAGAATTCCTGCCTTCAGATATTTGCCCATGGATGCAATCGAAGTATTCTTACAGATATCAAGTGTCTGTATCAGACCCTGACGCTGACGATCCTCCGGAACAAGAACAAAACCATTCTTAATCTGCTGGGAGATACTCTTGATCTTGAGAGGTTTTCCTTCAAAAACAACCTCTCCCGTATGCTCCGGATGCATTCCCATGAGACACTCAAACAGCTCACTTCGACCTGCACCGAGAAGACCGTAAATTCCAAGCACTTCTCCCTTTTTCAGATACATATTTACATCATCCAGAAGCCAGCCGCCGCCTTTTTTCGGAAGGTGCATGTGCTTAATTTCCAGAATTTTTTCTGCTTTGTCAAGATCAATGCTTCGCTCAAAACGATGATACTGGGTATTCTTACCAACCATATTCTCAACGATCCAGCTAAGCTCAATATCCTTAACATCTGCATCTGCCACGTATTTTCCATCTCGAAGAATGGTTACGTGATCTCCGATCTCCATAATCTCTTCCAGTCGGTGAGAAATATAAACGATGGAAATTCCGGCTTCCAGAAGCTCTCTCATGATTTTGAACAGAACTCGAACCTCTGCTGCAGAAAGAGAAGATGTCGGCTCATCCATGATCAGAACTCTCAGATCATCCTGAATCAGATTTCGGGCAATCTCTACCATCTGCTGTTGTCCTACACGAAGATCACCGACCATAGTATCCGGCGGAATCTCATGTTCCAGACGTTTCAAAATCTTGGCAGCTCCCGCCTGATGCGCACGATCATCCAGGAAAAGACCTTTCTTGTGTTCATGCCCAATGAAAATATTCTGATATACAGTCATATTCGGGAAAAGACTCAACTCCTGATGAATGATTCCAATTCCCTTCGCTCTTGCTGCATTAGTATCTTTGAAGTATACTTCTTCACCATCCATATACATGGTTCCTGCAGAAGGCTGCTCAATACCGGCGATCATCTTCATAAGAGTTGATTTTCCGGCACCATTCTCTCCAATCAAAACATTGACTTTTCCTTTGAGAAGATCAAAAGAAACCTGATCCAGCGCTTTTGTACCGGGATAGATTTTATCAATTTTTTCGCAATGAAGAACTACATTTGGATTGTCAAACATACGAACTCACCTCTTTTATTCCAGGCTTAAGGATACCGGAGTAATGGTAATAGTATCTCCGGACTGCACTGCAGCTCCTACGAAGGTTACTTTCTTGCCGGCAGCACTTTCGTCAAGACCAAGTGCACTTACAACCTGTGCATCCACTTCTTTGTTCAGGGCTTTTGCATACTGAGACCATTCTGTCTGGTTTGTAAAGTCTTCAAAACCTTTCAACGCCTGTACGTCACGGACAGCGGTTCCGGAATAAACACCACCGGCCTGAATCTTGATCTCTTTGTCCACTCCATCCATCTCAACAAGAAGAAAATATTTCGGGGTATCTGTATTAAACTCTACAACAGTGGCCGTACCGGAAACGGCAGAACCTGTAGAGGAAATTCCATCGTCAGATTTTACAAGCTCATCCAGTGCCGTACTCTTATCTGTAATATCCTGGACTACCTGCTCCCAGTCGTTGCTGGATGCTTCGCTTGAATCGAATGATTTTTCTCCGGTGTATGTGCTCTCCTGACCAATCGGAACGACTTTCACAATACCACATCCGGTCATCGTACATACTGCAGAGAGGGTAATCGCTGCGAGAATTGCTCTTTTTTTCATATTCATCTACTCCTCATGTTCCATACAAAGAAATCTCTGTCGAAATTTTCTCTGCTCTCTTTTGAATTAGAGAGGCGGCGCATATGCACCGCCTCTCTAGATTTTACAATCAATCGGATTCTTGCAATCCGCTTTGCTCCTTGCGAGTAACCGAATCAGTTATTCGGTTAAATTTCTAATGAATTATTCTGTGAAAACAAATCCAGACAGATTGTCAACGTTCTCAGAAGTGATTGCGATACAAGGAACAAGCTGTTTCTCTTCTTCCGGAGCAGTTCCGTTCAGATATGCATCTGCCTGCTCAACTGCCATCTCAGTGATCTTAGCGATCTGCTGAAGAGCTGTTCCAACCATCTCGCCGGATTTGATGTAGTTTGCTGCATCATCAGATCCATCTACACCGATGATCTTAATGTCGTCACGGCCTGCATCTACACATGCCTGAACTGCACCACACGCCATTGTGTCATTACCACAGATGATACCGGTGATTTCCGGATTGGACTGAAGAATAGCCTCTGCTTTCTCATATGCAAGAGTCTGATCCCAGTTTGCGGACTGCTGAGCAACCATCTCAAGTCCTTCATACTCATCAATTACAGAGTGGAAGTTCTCGGAACGAACCTGGCAGTTTGTATCGGACTCCAGTCCAAGAAGCTCTGCGTATTTTCCTTCGTAGTTCATAGCCTCAACCCATGCCTCAGCGATTGCTGCTGCACCCTGAGCATTATCTGCTACCAGCTGAGCAACTGCGATTCCGCTCTCGTTGATCTCACGGTCAACAAGGAAGGTCGGGATTCCTGCATCATATGCTTTCTGAACTGCCTCGATAGAAGCATCTGCACCTGCGTTGTCACAAACGATTGCTGCTGCCTTATCTGCGATTGCTGCCTCGAAAAGTTCCAGCTGTGCAGATGCATCGTCATCGTGTGAGAAGCATTTTACTTCATATCCGAGTTCTGTACCTTTTGCAGTAGCGATATCCTGTA
>JAUNAE010000072.1:0-4802 GCA_030527765.1 Eubacteriales bacterium | reverse complement strand
TTGAAGTAAACATTGGATGTAGATGGTGTAATACAGTAGATGATTTTGCTTCCGCCGCCCGGAAGTAACTCAGCTTCTTCTGCCATTACTGCGCTGCTCATCATACCACCAACCATAAGTGTTGCCATCAATCCTGCAAAAAGTTTTCTTTTCATGTGTTTGTCCTCCATCTTTCTTGGTTTGCATTACCCCCCGTAATGCGATTCGAATTTGTTTCTAAAACTAATTATAAATATTCTTCTATGATAATCAACGTTTCTTTTGTGTAATTTGTATATTTTGTATGTTTACACAATTTTAGCATTCATTTTCTGTGTGTAATGCATATATTTATGTTGTGTTTTCAAAAAGATTCACATGTTATTTATATAAATATTTATATATTGTTTTATATTTTCATATAAGTATTTAACACAAATCAACTTTTTCCAGGAAATATATTTGCATAAATATTCGGATATTCCCTCTGATGAGAAATCTGTCAAACGGATATTCGCAATCCGCTTCGCTCCTTGCGAGTAACCGAATCTCGTAAGAAAATTCGCGTGCGTGTTCTTTCTTCTGTCGAACTCTGAGATCGATTTGTCATGATTGCATATCATTTTTCTGATACCAAAAAAGGCAGTTCCACCTTACGGTGAAACTGCCTGATTTTTGTCAATCGGATCAATTACTCGTTGATCACTGCTCCGGTATGAGCTACATAGAGATCCTCTACAGCAGCCAGTCTTCCAAGACCTGCGATCTGAGTGTCAACGCTCTCAAACTCTGCTGCTTCGAACATGCTCTTCCAGGAATCCTCGTCGTCTCCTGCCATATCGTTGTTTGCATGATCTCCAGCAACAACCATCAGCGGACGAAGGATAACTTTGGTATATCCTGCATCTTTGATTGCATTGATAACTGCCTCGCATGCAGTCTCTTCCGGCTCACCCTCTACAGTACCGATAAATACGTTCTCATATCCAAGCTCGCCCATCTGGGTCTGCATCTGGCTGTAAGAAACGCTTGCGGTATGGGAAGTTCCATGTCCCATGAATACGAATGCAACGCCGTCCTCTGCTGCAGCTGCTGCACTCTCGTATCCTGCATCTTCAACTGCAGCTGCGGTAACTGCCTCAGCAACTGCTGCTTTGTCCTCATTAATTACAGTTGCATCTTCACCAACTTCACCAAGAAGCGGCTCTGCAATCTTAATGGACTCAAATTTATCAGCGTACTCTTCTGTAGCTGCAACGAGCTCGTCATACTCAGCACCATGCATCAGATGAGTAGGCTGAATAACCAGGTTCTTAACGCCGTTGTCAACTGCTCTCTGAAGAGCCTGATCCATGTTATCAATTGCCTCGTCATCACGAGCCTGAACATGGTTGATAATGATCTGAGCAGTAAATGCTCTTCTTACGGACCAATCCGGATATGCTGCCTGAAGTGCTTTCTCGATTCCTCCGATATCCTCTGCTCGGCTGTCGTTAAAGGAAGTACCAAAGCTTACTACAAGAAGCTCGTTCTCTCCGATCTCATCCTGATTCAGTGCATCATCCTTGGATGCATCGCCGGTATCTCTTCCGAAGTAATCCGGATCTGCTTCCTCACCGGAAACCAGCTCTTTCTGCGCATCTGTCAGAGCATCCCAAGCTTCTTTTGCTGCTTTGCACTGTGCATCGGTCTCATCTGTGCGCTCCTGAACATAAATTGCATCAATGAGAGCTGCTACGTTATCTGCTGCAGCCTGATCATCGTCAGCAGCCTCTTCGGTCTCTTCTGCAGTCTCTTCAACAGTCTCCTCTGTTGCCTCAGCCATTACCCCAACAGCTCCGGTCATCGTAGCTGTGGACAGTGCCAGTGCCAGAATAAGTGCTCTTACAGTTCTGTTTTTCATCTCATTTTCCTCCTAATAAGCAGGGCATCTCCACCCTCTGATTTGTAGTTAAATGGGAGCATCGGTCCGGGCAAAAAAAATCCCCTCTACACCATGGTAAAGGGTCGCATTCATTCTGTGCTTCAAACACATCAGTGCGATCAATTACTCGTGATCTGGAATTGCTTCCTGCACCTACAAACAGGCAGGTCTCCTGACTTGCAGATCAATACCGAAGGCTTCCCCTTCCCGGTTTCCCAGTGGTTCAAAAAGCCCCTGTTCCCTGCTCACAGTGACGAGATCGTACAGGATTCACACCTGTTTCCCTTTTCACAGATAACGCATCCAAAACTGATACGTTCATCCACACCTGTTGTAATTATTTAACTTGCTACAGTATAGCACACTTTCCACAATATCACAATAAAAAAATGCCGGTTCTTCAGGAGGGGACATTTCCTGAAAAACCAGCATTTTTAGCAAAATAAGTAAATGATCAAAGATAAGTATACCGGAAATGATACAAAGTTCTCCCGATTACCAATCTTATTTCTCATCATTCATCTTCTTAGCAGATGTAACAACCAGCCCTGTCAGTGCGAACAGAGCGATGGCATTCGGGATAACCATCAGCTGATTGAACATGTCGGAAAGCTCCCATACAAGATCATTGGATGCAAGCGTTCCAAGGAAGATGAATACAAGTGCGATTACCATGTATACTTTTGTTGCTTTCTCACCGAAGAGATAGATCATGTTGATCTTACCAAACATGTTCCATCCAAGAATGGTAGAGAATGCAAAGAAGAACAGACACAGTGCAACGAATGCAGGACCTACATTTGTACCCCATACAGAACCGAATGCGGTCTGTGCAAGGTTTGTCTTGTTGATTGTTTCCGGAATCACACCACCTGCCAGTACACCGTCAGAAGTATACAGTGTGGAAATAATTACCAGTGCATTCAGAGTAAGTACGATGAATGTATCAATGAAGACACCAGCCATAGCTACAGTACCCTGCTCATGAGGTGTTTTAACATTTGCCTGTGCGTGTGCGTGCGGAGTAGAACCCATACCAGCCTCATTGGAGAAGAGACCTCTCTTTGCACCCTGAGAAATTGCAGTTTTGATTGCCATACCAAATCCACCGCCGATGATTGCCTGTGGCTGGAATGCATATTTGAAAATCATACCGAAGGTAGCCGGAACATATTTGATTCTGAGAATCAGAACAACCAGTGCACCAAGAATGAACAGCGCAGCCATAATCGGAACAATTTTCTCTGTCACAGAAGCAAGACGCTTAATTCCACCAAGGAAAATGAATCCGCAGAGAACAACAAGGATAATACCAATTACCCAGGACGGAACACCGAATGCTGTCTGGAAAGTAGATCCGATGGAGTTGGACTGTACCATGCATCCGAAGAATCCAAGAGCAAGAATGATTGCCACTGCAAAGAATCCTGCAAGGAATTTACCAAATCCGTTGTTAAATGCTTTTGTGATGTAGTAAACCGGTCCACCGAGAACTCCGCCGTTCTCAGAACGAACTCTTGTCTTCTGAGCGAGAACCGCCTCTGCGTAAATAGTAGCCATTCCGAAGAATGCGATAACCCACATCCAGAAGATAGCACCAGGACCACCGGTCAGGATCGCACCGGAAGCACCTACGATATTACCGGTACCAACCTGTGCAGCGATTGCTGTTGCAAGCGCCTGGAAAGAACTCATACCGCTCTCATGCTTCTTACCGTTCAGACTGATATTGCCGAAGGTATTGTGCATTGCTTCTTTGAAACAGCGAATCTGAACAAATTTTGTTTTGAAGCTGAACCATAATCCGACTGCAATCAGCAGAAACACAAGAATATAGTCGGACAGATACTTGTTGATTGTTTGAACAATTGACAGTAACATTTTTCCTCCTCCTGTTTACGCAGACATCAATTTACTCTTTCCCCCCACAAAAAATGCCCCAGTCTGGACGACTGAGGCAGGACTCTCAAAACATTGCAAATACAGGATGGCATATGGATACAACCCAGATTCACAAAATCTTCTGCGGTTAAGCAGAATATAAAGCCCTGTCCTTTCGCCTGAGAGATTGACAGCTTTCGCTGCGTTGCCCCTTCGGCACTCTTCCTAAAAGAGATTCTCCAGAGTTACTCCGTTTTCAGTTATCACCCGGAATCGGGAGCCTGAGAGTTTTACTCCTACGGCAGCTTCTTTGAGAAGCTTTTTCTGAAAACATCTACGTAATGTAATATGTATTTTGTTGAAACTAGGTGTAGTCTAGCACGGTAAAATGTCAACGTCAAGTACAAGTTTCACATTATCTTGTTTATATTTTTATACAATCCATATAATTCACATGCGAATCCTCTTACGAGATTCGCGTTTCAATTTTCTCAAAAACTCATTCTTCTCTGCGCTCAAACGATTTTTTTCGGAAGATAATGCATATCACTCACTTTGTATACCGTCACAAAGGCATCCGGATCGGTTTCTCTCAAATATTTCATGAGTTTCTGGAATTCGCTTCGATCTACAATGGTGATAATTTCGTGATGATGATCCATGGTGTAGGCACCGACTGCATCGTAGATGGTTGCTCCACTTGTAAGATCCTTCAAAATAAAGTTTCGGATTTCTGCTTCTTTTCTAGATACAATGCATACTCTTCTCTTCAGGTTCTGGTCAAATATAAAGTGATCCAGAATAATTCCATTCAGATAAGTTCCAAGAACACTTAAGATGACTGTCCTGGAATCATAGAACAGTGCAGAAGAAAGAGCCACACACATTCCCGCTGCGGACATTGCTTTGCCCAGTTCAATATGCAGAAATTTGTTCAGAAGTTTTGCAATAATGTCAATACCACCAGATGATGCATTACGATTAAACAGAATGCAAAGGCCAATACTCACAGTAAAGA
>JAUNAE010000535.1 GCA_030527765.1 Eubacteriales bacterium | reverse complement strand
CAGGAAAAAGTGATTGCCTGGAAGACTATGAATGCAGATGCAGTAGCATTGGATAATTTTCATGGGAGAGAAATGCAGGGGATGTAGCTATCGCCAAGCGGGATAAAATCGATAAGGAAGCTAGGAAATCAAAAGGATCACCTATGCACTGATGATAACGGCAAAGGCGATCCTTTTTGCATATAAATATGGATTTTCACGCGTTAATCTCGTAAAATAATTAGTGAAAACTTCTTGCTATTCACATAGAATATGAGAATTATTGTGCGATTTATCTCAAAGTAAACTTTGGGAAGAACGGAGACCGGTATGCGAAAAATGAAAGCAGTAAGTATTCTGGCAGGTGCGGTTTTAACCATGTTCTTAGGAACCGGAATAAATAATGGGGGAGTGTATGCTGCGGATGCAGAGTGTATTCCCGGAAAGGTGTATACATTTAGCGGTTCTCAAAAATATCCATATAAAGATGCAGAGGAGTATGAGGAATCCAACGCTGAAAATACTTATGGGTCTCTTCTTATCGATGAGGATGTAGTGATAACCGGTGAAAAAGAGGGTATTCCCTCATATATGATCGATGGAGACACGGTATCCTTCTCCTATACATATACAGACGAGCTGCTGAATAAGAAAAAGACACAGTGGCATCTCGTAAATGATGACACCGGAACGATCTCAAACCTGAAATTATCTTCAAATATATCAAAGGGTGCGCTTGTGCTTCAGTCATCAAAAGATGGAGAACACTGGCTGACGGATGTGGAACTGACAGATGCCTTTGCAAAGATGCCTGATGGGGAGGAAAACTTCTATCAGGCAAACAGTGTACAGCTTACGAATGGTACATATTTCCGCGTGATATCCGCTTATAAAACGGGAAAGAAAGTAGGCGAGAATAAAGTACTGACGGTCAAAACCGGCGATAAGTATGAGTACAAAAAGCATGCGGAAGTATACGAGTTTTATGTCTGCAACACAGATTCAGAGAAAGCAACTGCAGATAATACCGTATCCAGAACACTGGGTCAAACGTTAAAAACTGACGGTGGATTTTCAGGTGGGGAGACTATAGGTATCAATGATCCTCATTACGGCTGGGAATTAGGAAAATTCTGGGTGAGTGGATATACCAGAGAAACAAAGGACGATCAGAATAAACCAGTCTTTTTAAAAAATGTAGGGGATCAGATTACGCTGTGGTTCAATCTGGAACAGGATATAAACAGTCTCAACGGAAAGAAAAGCCTGACGATTTCCGATGATCACAGCGGATATGATGAAAACTTTCAGATACGAAAAACAGATATGGGACATGGCGCTCTGATCATTCGCTACACCGATGAACAGGGAGTAAAACATGATCCGGAGATCTATACAAACTTCCTGGAGGCAAGCGCAAAGACAAGTGCAGACACTGTAGTAAAGCTGTTTGAGGAAGGCGACTACGAGGTAGCACTGGATTATGAAATCAAGAGTGTACCGAGAAAAATCGCAGATCTGGAAGTAGTGCCGGAGTTTACACATTATCACATAGCATTTTCGTTCTCAGTAAGAAACGGAAACTGCATGGTGTATCCCTTTGACACAGCTACAGGAGCAGAGCTGTCAGATACATCTATTACTGAGAATGGCTTTAAACTGGATATGGCCAGGTCACGTTACCTGACTATAGATGTACAGTATGCAGCAGTATCCGAGAGTAAGAGCAAATACAAAGAAGATGTCCGGTTTAACCGCCCGGCTAAGGATGGAGATTCATACGAGGAAGAGGGCATCTATACATTTAATGTGAAAAATCTGTATACCGGAGAAAATACAAAGAAAAAGATATATGTAGGGTCAGCACCGTACCTGAAAGCACTGGCAACAAACAATATCTCCGTGGATGAGTTAAACCAGCAGTTAGATGAAGGAGCACAGCTGGAAAGCGATGGAACTGTGCAGGAGCGGGTATTTCCGTTTGCAGGATTAGGAATAGGCGATTGATCTAGAAAAGAAGGTGAAAGAATGAAGAAATTAATATCGTGGTTGCTGATAATTACTGTTCTAATCTTTAGCCTGCCCTTGGCTGCAGCTGGATCCATGGAGAACAATGGACTTGAAACTCAAATTGTTATGCAAGGGCTTAACAAGAGAGATAATTTAGAAAAACCAGATTTTATCGAACTAGATTTAGTGGACCCAGAGTTTAGTTCTTTAAACAGTGAAGGATTACTTCAATATTTGGAAGACGATATTTATGAGGCGCTTGAGCTACAGCTTGGGAGTGAAGATTATGAGATAAGTGGCGTATCCCT
>JAUNAE010000534.1 GCA_030527765.1 Eubacteriales bacterium | reverse complement strand
CAGGATCAGTTGGAATTGTTCTGTGATTATGAGAAAGTGCTGGAGAAGATGAAGAAAGGCGCATCAGTACAGCAGATTGAGGATTACAAGGCTGAGCTTCAGAGTTTATCGATGCAGATGAAGAATCGTGCTATGAAGAGGGAACGCCTGTATGAAGACTTTACAGATAAGATTTTGACACCGGAAGAGTACATGTCCATGAAGAAAAAATTCGATGACGAGTATCAGGAGCTGAATGCCCGCTACAATGATGTACAGACCAGATTGATCCGGTTAAGACGGGCATTATCGGATAAGAATCCATGGATGAGTCATATCCGTAAACTCATTGGAGAAACCGAATTACATACGGAATTACTGGATACCCTGATCGAGAAAATTACCCTCTATAAAGTGGATGGAGTCTCTCGTGTAGAAATCCAGTATAAGTATGTCGCTGATTTTGAGTTAATTCAGTCAGCGTATGAAGAGCTGATAGGTGGTGATGCATGATGAAGGTATGCCTGTATATCCGCTTATCCAGTGCGGATGATGATCTTCGTTATAAAAATGAAAGTGAGAGTATTTCCAATCAGCGCACTCTGCTTCATCAGTATCTGAAGGAACACAGAGAATTCCATCCCTATGAGATTGTGGAGTTCGTAGACGATGGCTTTTCGGGAACCAACGGAAATCGCCCCGGCTTTGAACGGCTGATCAATTATCTGAAGGATGGAAATGCCAAACTGGTATTGTGTAAGGATTTATCCCGATTCTTCCGTGATTATGTGGAGATCGGAGATTATCTGGAACGTATCTTTCCTTTTCTCGGTGTTCGATTCATTGCCGTAAACGATGGTTATGATAGTGATGATTATAAGGGAACAACCGGCGGAATTGATGTTGTGATGAAATGCATTGTCTATGGTTTTTACAGCAGGGATCTGTCGCAGAAGATTAAAACAGTCATGCGAAACAAGGCAAAGAAGGGGCAGTATATCGGTGCCTATGCACCTTATGGATACCTAAAAGACCCTGAGGATAAGCATCATCTGATTCCTGATCCGGTCGCAGCACCTGTCATCAAACGTATCTTTGCACTTGCCATAGAGAATAAGACAACGGGCGATATCGCTAGGATTCTTAACGCAGACCACGTGGAGCCCCCGGCAGCGCACTTCAAACGATTGTTTCCTGATAGTAGGAAATTTCAGAAAAACACATCGGATATGAATTCCTGGACGTGTATGAATGTCTACCAGATGCTTAGCCGTTATGAATACACCGGTGCTGTCATCAGTCAGAAAAAAAGGTATAAGAGCTTGGATAACCCGCAGACACTAACCAATGACAGAAAGGATCAGATTATTGTTGAGGACTGTCATGAAGCGCTGGTCTCCAAGGAAGATTTACGTAGGGCACAGGATGCTATCCTATTCAAAGGTTCGTCGGAGAGAGAAAATGCAAACTATCTGTTACGTTCGTTAATCCGATGCGGCTGCTGTGGCAGAACGATGACGCATGTAAAAGCAGGAAAGAAGACGAGGGCTTTCTTCAAGTGTGATAAGAACCGTTACAAAGAAAATTCACCGTGTCCAATCGGAGAACGTTTCTATGATGAGGATCTGGAAAAGATTGTGGTCACTTCTCTGTCTCAGACCTTACAGGTTGCCGTCGATGAAAGTAAAAGACTTCAGGAGGCGGTTGCCGGCACAAAGGGAACTGCAGAGAATATGGGACGATCAATTCTGCGGATAGAGCAGACTCTTAAGAAGAATGCGATGGAGAAGATGCAGTCCTATGAAAAGTATTCTGATGGCAAGATCAGTCGAGATGAATTCATGGTGATACGAAGTCGGATCACTTCTGAGACAGAACTTCTCGAAGCAGAGAAAAGCAGTCTTGAGACGCAGCTTGCAGAAATGGAGCATTCTGCAGCGACAGCAGAAGATGGGACAACACATCTGGCAGAGCAATTCCTAAATGCAGATAATGCAACCAATCAGATGCTCTTGCTATTTATCGAAAAAGTAAATGTATTTGCTGGAGGAAGAATTGAGATTGTGTATCGTTTCAGCGATCCGTTCCGGAATCTTTTAGAGGGTGCAAATACTCAAAAAGAGGCATGACTAATCCGGATAGAGCACTTTCGTCATCTGTTCAAAAGAACTGAAGTATGATATTTAACCTGTGATATTATACGATTGTAAACGAATAAATCCGGCAAATTGAAGGTTCCCGTTGATCACTATGAATTATCGACAGTTAATATCATGGTGACATTGGGAACCTTATTTTTTTAGTCACAAGCTAACACTAGGTAAT
>JAUNAE010000533.1 GCA_030527765.1 Eubacteriales bacterium | reverse complement strand
AAGACTAGAACAATGACGCACGTTTAAGAGTCTTTGAAACAGTCTCTTCGTGGAAAATACGCCTACAGTTTAGGGAATCCTATTCTGTAGGCGTATTTGTTAAACCGGTCAAACGGTACATAAGTTTTCTTGCCATATTGTCACGGAATGACCCTTCTGAAGTTTTTATTAATACGCCTCAAAAATCGACCAGATATATCCCAATACTAATTTGCGTGAAGCTGCCCTTTTGCTGCTTCTTTGTGACCTTGGCCTTTAGAAGCTTCCCCGCATCCATTAACCGGGCAAAGATGAGATTATCCTTTTCCGGTACATAGCCAAGCTTTCTCCCATCCTCCATCAGCACAAGCACGGCATTACTGTCAAATTTGTTATCCTCTCGGCGAAGGATCAGATCATTACCGACTTCCACAACTTCCAGAACACTCTTATCATCAAGATGTGTCGTTCCTGCGACAAATGAATCAAACAGGTGAATTTCATTCACCAGCGGCTTGATGATATTCCCCAGGTCATGATTTTCTACTAAAGATACGACACCTTCTTTTTTTATTTCTAATTCATTCGCCATATAACCCCCGCTCCGCTCGTCAGCATTCCGCCCAGAATCTCATCCAGTTTCTGCTCGTATTCCGTATATTCCTTCAGCTCTGCCTGCAGTGATTCTTTCTTTTCTTTCACAGCCTGATCATCCGCCAGCAGATACTTATATTGATAGGGATCTGTCTCTTTTATTTTGTAAATTTCCTCTCTCACAGCCTCAATTTTTTCCGAAAGATTCGGGATCTCAATCTCCATCTCAGCCAGATTATTTGATTCAAGAGCCCGCTTTACCAGTATCTCCGCATCCTCCAGATCCTTCAAAGAATTTGCCTGATATGAAACAACGATCATATGCCAGAGACGCTTTAATTCGGGAATTTCATCTGTCTTTGGATTGATATCGGGATGCAGCAGCTTTACCAGCTTATGATAAAGATGCTTGATTTTCGCCAGTTCTCCCTTTGAGATCGTTTCTCTGTTGTGTGCTGCTTCATTGTCTTCGATCATCCTCTGAAGCTGTTCATTGTATTCTTTCATTTCAGCTTCGATCCGGGCATACAATTCACTCTGATCTATCGTATTCCCTTTATTAATTGCCGCCTGACAGTATCCGATCGTCTTCTTTTTTCGTATGCAGGAAATCTTCATTTTAAAAACAGCTGTAATCAGATCCCCGAATATCCGGATATATTCCATCTGCAGCAGATAGGCTTCTTTTCTGAGCTGGTCTCTGCGGAGTAACAGTTCTTCATATTCGCCGTAGTCTTTATTCTTAACCTTGATGATTTCGTTCATTACTTTTCCACCATAAAGCCGCTCAGAACAGGATAGAGTGCCGTAAGCTTATCCCCAGCGATGTTTGCATTTTTGAAAAACTCATCGGGATCACGATACCAGCTTTCTCCAAATCGAATGACAACGCTGCCATCCTCTTCCACAGCTTCCACTTCATATACTTCTTCGAATAAATCATGGAAAAAGGTAAGCTTGATCGGTTTCTTGAGCAAATAATATAAGTCGAACAGATCTATATTTTCCTCATCGACCTCAGTGAGCTTATATAAATCTTCAATCAGCCACTTCATGATGTTCAGATTTCCGAAGAAGGCATTATCGGAAATCCTATCCGCGAGGAAATATTTTGCGTCAACATAGAGCTCAACGGCCTCTTCTGTTCTGCCCTGCTCCACCCGGATCCTCGCAAGTCTGGTGTAGATCTCCGGAAGCGGTGCATATGCGTTTCTTGCATTTTTTATCTTTGGATAGAGCTTCTCTATAATGCTCTTGTACTTCTCATAATCCTTCTCAACGTAATATCCGTTCTTATACATATCGGCAAGCTTATAGCTTGCTACGATATTGCCCCGTTCCATAGCCCTTGAGAAGTACTCGAAAGCTTTCTTAAAATCTCGTTCCCCGGTTCTTCCGTAATACCAGACATAACCAAGGCACTCATCGGCGCTGTCGTCGCCGTAAGTCGATGCCATCTCATAGTATTTTAGCGCCAGATCAAAGAGCCTCTGCTCATAATAGTATCCGCCAAGCTCCATCATCGCTCTTGTGTCATGCGTTTCTGCAATCAGGAACTCCAGGGCTTCTGTGTACATAAACAATTGTTCTTCTGAAGGCGTGTAATAGGTTCTTGTATTTTCTATGATTTCTATCGCTTCTTTTATGGTCATAATGCGCTGCCTCCGATTTACGTACCATCCTGTATCCTATCTTACCATGTTTCTTCCGGAATACGAAACACTCTGAAACA
>JAUNAE010000532.1 GCA_030527765.1 Eubacteriales bacterium | reverse complement strand
CTGTAATGCAGTGTGAGGTACATCCATACGGTCAGCAGACTGAACTGAAGAAGTTCCTTGATGAGAATGAAATTGCAATTCAGGCATGGTATCCTCTTGGTCATGGAGATAAAGCCTTAATGCAGGAAGATGTATTTACCGAGCTTGCTGCAAAATACAACAAGTCAAATGCACAGATTATTCTCAAATGGCACATTCAGGAAGGTAACATTGTCATTCCTGGATCTAAGAATCCGGATCATATTCGTGCAAACTTTGACCTGTTTGATTTTGAGCTTACTGCTGATGAACTGCAGAGAATCGAGGCACTGAATCAGGATAAACACTATTATGCAGCAACTGCAGAAATGCTGGCAGGATATGCAGCATATGTTCCTGATGTAGACGGACAGAAATAGAAATAATTTGAATCCTCTCTTAAGCTAACGGGGCAATATCCTTGAAGATTGCCTTGTTGGCTTTTTTATATTTAATGTAAAAAATAACGTTGACTTCATCGTCCGTCAAAGGAATCATAACTCTGTGTTCATCCTTGGAACCAGGTCCGGTCAGGTTTGTGAGAAAGGATGGAAGGGCGGAGGATTTGCGTAGTTCATCCAAAACAGCAAATTCGTCCTGCATCAAAAACATGGAATCGGGCATCTTTGCTTTGCACAGATCAAACCAGAAACCAACATTACGATATTGGAGAACACTTTGTCCGTTGAGATCAGAGAGGGAAAGTTCATTTCTGCTGGCCAAAGGGTGTGCCGGAGGAAGCGCGACATAGAGATCTTCCTCACAATATTCCATGCAGATGGTATCCTCATCAGCTTCCGGATTATTGGTAATGATAATCTGATAAGTTCCATCCTGTAAGCCTTGTTCCAGTTTATCATGACTTGTAAGTTCGGATTGTATGGTCATGGCCGGGTGAAGTTTAGAAATCTCTGGTGTGATAATCCACATTGGTGCAGGAGCTATGCTTCCCACACTGATGGTTCGTCTTGCCTTTGCGGCACTTACGAGAGAGTCCTTCATTTCGTGACTTAAGTCCATAATTCTACGAGCATATTCTAAGGCTTGTATCCCATCTTCATTAAAGGTCAGTTTATTCTTTTTGCGTTCAAATAAAGTGACTTCCAATTCCTCTTCCAGACGCTGTATAGAACGGCTAAGGGCCGGTTGAGAGATATTGAGATGGTCAGCAGCATTGGATATGGTTTTATATTTTTCAATAGCGAGCAATTGCTCAAGCTGATTTAATTCAAACATGATAAAAAATCTCCTGTATTTAAAATAAGTTTTTAGTATGCGTTTACATTATACCACAATGTTTACTTGGTATTGTACATTTTCTTTAAAAAGATATAACATTTTCTTAGATAAGAAAGAGAACAAGGTATATATGAGGGAGAATCAGCAATGGAAAAGAATTATATTTTATTGAATAATGGAAATAAAATGCCACTGCAGGGATTTGGAACACTTCAGATAAAAGATGCCAAGGTATGTGAAGAATGCATATATGAAGCAATTAAAGCAGGTGTGAGGATGTTTGATACTGCTCCTGCATACTTTAATGAAGAGGCCGTTGGAAGGGGAATTTCAAGAGCAATTGCAGATGGGCTGGTAACAAGAGAAGAGCTGTTTATCGTAACAAAACTTTGGATTCAGGATACACCAAAAGATATGGTTCGATCTGCAGTAGAAGAATCCATGAGAAGGCTGCAGGTTGAATATATTGATCTTTACCTGATCCATCAGCCATATGGAAAATATATGGAAAGTTGGCCGGTCATGGAGGAACTGGTGGCAGAAGGAATCTTGAAAAATATCGGAGTATGTAACTTTTCGGAGGACAGGTTGAAGGGGTTGCTTGAAATTGCAAAGATTGTACCGGCAGTCAACCAGATTGAAATTCATCCATTTTTTCTACACAAGGAGTTAAGAGCTTATATGGATGAACAGGGAATTGTTCCAATGGCATGGGGACCGCTTTTTGAGGGGATGAGAGATATCTTTCACATACCCGAGTTTGTGGAGATTGGAAATCGTTACGGAAAGTCAGTTGCCCAAGTGCTTCTTAGATGGCATTTACAGAGAAATGTTGTTGCCATTCCAAAATCAGTCCATGAAGAATATATCAGAGAAAATCTTGAGATAGATGATTTTTCATTGACAGAAGAAGAAATGAAGGAAATAGAGAGCCATGATCTTGGTTACAGCGAGATTATCGACCATAAAAATCCACTGACAGAGAAATGGCTGGCAGAGTGGAAAATCCATGATTAAGAAGGATTGATTTATGAATAGAAAAGCAATGTTT
>JAUNAE010000071.1 GCA_030527765.1 Eubacteriales bacterium | reverse complement strand
GCAACTGCAGGCAACCTTCCTCTTGGCAAGTACCTTGTAAAGGAGAAGAATGCACTGGAAGGCTTTGTGTTAAATGCTTCTTCCCAGGAAGTAAGCTTTGAATATGCAGATCAGAACACTGCAGTAATAACCCAATCCGTAACCTTTACCAATGACCGTCAGAAGGTATCCATCACTGTAGAAAAGCAGGATGCAGAGAATGAGGCAACTTTAGCAGGTGCTGAATTTGCCCTTTACAACAAGGCAGATATTACCAATGCCCAGGGCGAAGTGATCTGTCAGGCCGATACTGAACTTCAGAAGATGGTTTCCGGTGAAAACGGACAGGCAGTATTTACCGTAGATGTTCCATTTGGCCAGTACTATGTGAAGGAGACCAAGGCTCCGGCAGGATTTGTATCCTCTGATGAAATTCTCTACTTTGAGGCATCTTATCAGGGCCAGGATATTCCTGTGATCTACTTAAAAGAGTTCAAAAAGAATGAGCCTACTACTGTTGAATTCACTAAGTCTGATATTACAACCGGCGTAGAACTTGATGGCGCTTATCTTCAGGTTATGGATAAGGATGGCAATGTCATCGACAGCTGGACTTCTGTGAAGGATCAGCCTCATGTAATCAAGCGTCTGACTGCAGGTAAAACTTATATCCTTCGTGAGGAAATTGCTCCTTATGGATATCTGAAAGCAACTGATATTGAGTTCACTGTTGGAGATACTGCAGAGGTACAGAAGGTGGAAATGAAGGATGAAGTTCCTACTGCCCTCTTAATTGTGAATAAGAAGGGTGAGTTCCTGGATAAGGTAACTCTCCTTGACAACGCAAAGGGTACTGTAGAGCATCTTTTCGAGTACATCACCGGTTCTCTCACCGAGGTTACCTTCGAGGTATATGCTGCAGAGGATATCAAGGCAGCCGATGGTGTCAGCGAGGATTATTACAAAGCCGATGAACTGATCACCACTATTACAACCGATGAAAATGGTATTGCTCAGGTTGGTGACCTTCCTGTAGGCAAATACTATGTGAAAGAGGTTGGAACCGCTTATGGTTATGTGCTTGATGATGAGCCACGCTATGTGGATCTGACTTACCGTGACCAGAATACTCCGGTCGTAGTTTATGACGAAGACTGGCAGAATAACCGTCAGTGCGTAGTTGTTCAGGTACTGAAGAAGGAAAAGGACAGCGATCGTGTACTGGAAGGTGGTATCTTCGGTCTTTTTGCCGCAGAGGATATCAAATCTGCATCCGGCAAGGTGCTGATCGAGGCTGATGAGATCATTGAGCTTAAGAGTACTGATGCGGAAGGTAAGATCACTTTTGTGGCTGATCTTCCAATTGACGGTAAGTACTATGTGAAGGAAGTGTATGCTCCGGATGGTTTTGTAACCACAGAGGAGAAGCAGGAATTCACCTTCGAGTATGCCGGTGATCAGGAAACAACTGTAACTTATGAATTCACCTTTGAGAATGAACCTACTACTGTGGAAATCACAAAGGCAGATCTTGCTACCAGCGAGGAAATCCCTGGTGCACACTTAAAGCTCACGGATAAGGATGGAAATGTAATTGATGAGTGGGTATCCACTACTGAACCACATGTCATCAAGGAGCTTGTAGTTGGTAAGACCTATACTCTGACTGAAACCAAACCAGCCGACGGCTATGTAACTGCAGAAAGCATTGAATTCGTCATTGAAAACACTGCAGAAGTTCAGAAGCATGAAATGCTGGATGATGTAACCAAGGTTCAGATCAGTAAGACCACCATTACCGGTGATACTGAGATCCCTGGTGCAAAGATCACAATCCTTGGTGAGGATGATCAGGTAGTCGCTGAATGGACTTCCACCAATGAGCCTCATTATATCGAGAAGCTGCCAATCGGCAAGTACACTCTTCGTGAAGTACAGGCGCCAAAGGGCTATATCATTTCCAATGATATAAGCTTCGAGGTTGCTGATACCGGAGAAGTACAGATGGTATCCATGAAGGATGATACTTCAAAGGGCAAGGTTCTGATCAATAAGATCGATGCCGACAACGAGGAGCCATTAAAGGGCGTAGAGTTTGAACTCCGCGACAGCAATGGCAAGGTACTCGAGAAGCTGGTAACCGATGCTGCCGGACATGCAGAGACCGGTCTCTATGAGATCGCAACCTATAAGAACGGCGAATTTGGCGAGCCTATTAAGTATTACCTGGTTGAAACAAGGACCCTTGATGGTTATGAGCTTGATTCCACTCAGCACGAGATTGTGTTTGAATATGTGGATCAGAACACTCCAATCATTGAGGTAACTAAGAACCTGACCAATAAGGAGAAGCCTCAGGAGCCAGGTACCCCTGGAACTCCTACAACCAGCAATCCAAAGACTGGCGACGAGACGAATCTCTGGCTTCCAATTCTGCTGATGCTTGGTGCAGGCAGCCTGGCTGCAGGTATCCTTTTCGGAAGCAGAAAGAAGAAAAAAGTAAATAAGAAAGAGGACTAAGGATTATCCGGTCCCAATGAAGTAAGGATGAAGGTGCTCTTCGGAAGATTTCCGAAGGGTGCCTTTTTCAATTTAACCAACATCAAAATCGAGGAGGATTTTATCTATGAGAACTATGGGAAACAGCGAAATCAAGAAGAATATGCAGGAGCATGAGATGAAGCTTGTCAGCCGCATGAAGGCTTATCAGAAGATGACAGAGAAGGCGATCAGCAGAAAGCGCCCGAACCGCCACATGATCAGAAGGGGGTAATAAACAATGATGAACAGAAAAGAATTTCAGCAGTATCTGCAGGAAACTGTGAAGGATTATCTTCCTGAGTCTTACGCAGATGCGAACATCACCTTCAACGAGGTGGTAAAAAATAATGATACACATTTAACCGGCATTTCCATTTCCAGACCCGGTGAGGTTGTTGTACCGAATATCTATATCGAAAACTTCTGGAATGAATATCAGGCCGGAAAGGACATCGATGAGATCGTCGGTGATATCGCAGATATGAGAATTGAGTACGATGCTCCGAATATCGATAGTGATATCACTACAACTCTTATGAATTATGAGTCAGCAAAGGATAGTCTCCAGATCCGCCTTTGTGACACTCAGGAGAATCAGGACAGACTGCAGAATCTGGTCCATACAGAACACAGTGATTTCTCTGCAACCTACCATGTAGTATTGCAGGAAGGTCCCGAAGGCGGTGCCAGCACTCCGGTCACTCCCCAGCTCATGGATACCTGGGGTATCTCCGTGGATCAGCTTCATGCGGATGCACTGGCTGCAGATGCTCAGAGGGATCCGATGCTCTGTGATATGGGCGAGATGATGGAAAGCCTGATGTTTGGCCATGAGCCGGAAAACCTTTTAGACAGTGCGGATGGAACTTCCATGCCTGGTATGGGAATGTTCTGTCTCACTAATGGCGATAAAATGAATGGTGCTGGTCTCCTTCTTCAGGACAGCATCATGGATAAGATCGGCCAGGTGGTAGAGGGAAACTTCTTCATTCTCCCTTCCAGCACTCATGAAGTGCTCATCGTACCGGAAAGCGCCGAGATGGATGTGAAGGAATTATCCGCCATGGTATATCAGATCAACAGAACCGAAGTATCTCCGGAGGATCGCTTATCCGATCACGTACAGCACTTCGATACGGATACCAGAGTCATGGAGAATGCCGAAAAGCGTGAATCCAGACTGGAGATGGAGAAGGCAGAAACTAAGGCTGCCAAGAAGAGTATCCATGAGCGCCTGGGGGAGAAGAAGCAGCAGAAAGCTGAGAAGAAGGCGGAAAAGGCTGTAGAGAAGGCGGCGAAGAAGAATAAGGGGCAGGAACTGTAAGAATATAAACTTACGGAAAGACTAAGCAAAAGGTCCAGTAGGGTTTTCCTATTGGACCTTTCATACTTATTCTTCACTATTATCATTAATACCTAAGGTTGACAGTAATTGCAGGAAGTTAACATCACTGAGATCAGGTATACCTTTATAAGTTCCATCCAAGTATTGTTTTCTGATATTGGTATTTGCATGGATTTTTTGATCATAGTGAGTGATGCATTGAATTTCTTTTTCACCATTTTCTATTTCAGAAATAACATAAATATTTTCTTTAGGAAATCCTGATTCCATAAGAAGAGTATTGTGAGTTGTAAGTATCAACTGCCCCTGCAGATTATTGTATAAAGATCTAACGAGTTTCTGAACTAGAAGATCATGAACTCCGGTGTCAAATTCATCAATAATAGCTGTGGAACCATGAACAACGACGAGCATAAAAGGAAGTAACTGTAGCAATGATTGCGTACCGGTTGATTCCATTGAAAATTCAATATCTCTGGCTTTACCTGCGAGCATTTTCGTTTGCATAAGCTGATATCTGATAGAATTATCTTTATATGTCCGTTTGTAGTATACTTTTTGAACATCTCTATATATGCTTCTGAAGAAAATATTAAGCATAAGTTCTGTCTTATCAAGGAGATCTTCATCCGATTTAGGGATAACGCCCTCATCAAACTCGCCGAAGATTGCATGTGGTAATCCAATAAAACCACGTTCCTGACTACTTCCGAATTTGATCTTTCCGGATATGCGGCTAAAGAACTCAAGCACTGTATCAAAGTTATCTGAGAGCTGATCTTTTATGTAAGTATCAGCTTTATCGTCAGACTCATGCATAATAATCGATAGCAAAGAATGTTTTCCCCAGAACTTGGCACATGCAGATTTTATCTCGTTATAAGATTTTCTGTTTTGGAATATCTTGGTGCTTATTGTTGTTGCTTCAGGAGTGATATCAAAATAGACTCCACGGTTTTTTACCAATGTATATTCTAACCGTTCATGAATAAGCTGAGAATCATTGGTTTCTATGATATAGGATCCGCTTTTTCCGTTTAATTTGAAACCGAATTCAATGTACATGGAAGAATCTGAACTGACCATTTTACTTTCTTTAATGAGCGTTTCAAGATCCTTATATCTCATTTTCAAATAGCGAGAGAAGTCTTCATCTTGCATAGCGTCAGGTTGTTTTGCTAGCATTGATTCGATAAAATCACGAACATCCATGGTACGTAAGGTTTCTGAAAGCAATAACAATGCAGATGCCAAATTGGATTTTCCGGCGCCATTTTCTCCATATATAAGTACCATATTTTTGGGTTCGCCTTTTTTATCAAGAAGATTAAATTCTACGTCGCCGAAGGATTTAAATCGTTTTAATTTAATATATTCAAACATGGGCATACACCTCCAGTATCATATTACCACAAATATTGTGTTTGTAAAGCATGTTTTTGCTCTGTATTCGTAAAAATTACGAATAATGGCATAAAAGGTGTTGATAAAACGGGCTTTGTATGATATTATCCATATAATCACAGGGTTAGCACTCGAGATATTTGAGTGCTAACAAGTAATCTCTACAAAGAAAGGCGATAATATGGGTAGAAAATCTATTGATTTAGAAAAACTGGCTGCTGGATTAGATATCTCTCCAAGTATGCACAAGTATGCCGTTGACAGATATAAGGGCATTGCGACATTCCTTGAGGGAAAAGGTATAAAGGCTGAGTTCAGTCCCCAAGGCTCATTTAGAACGGGTACTGTGACCAGACCTATGAAAAATGGGATCGAAACGGATTTTGATATAGATGTAGTTTGTACGTTAGTATATGACAAATCAAAAATTACCGCTGAGGAGGTCAAGAAGTTAGTTGGTGAGGCCCTCGAATCTGATGAAACATATAGAAAGAAAATGCTTCCAGAGGATGATCGTTGTTGGACCTTGGTCTATGCTGATTTAGCGGAAGGAATTGGTTTAAAACTGGATGTTGTACCAGGTGTTCATGAGGATAATGATGGTATTCTACGACTCGTGATTGCTTCTGTTGACTATAAGTATGCAAAATCTGCGATGGTAATTACAGATAGAGTTGATAAGGATTATTATAAATGGCTTGGAAGTAATCCAGAAGGTTTTGGATTATGGTTCGATGAAATAAATGATCCATTCTTAAAAGCGGTGGCAAGAGAACAAAAGGAAGCCATCTTTAAGAATTATCGAAATATATTTGAATTATCAGCATCTGTGGATGATGTGCCAGACTATTATGTAAAATCGCCGCTTCAAAGAGTAATACAGCTGCTGAAGAGACATCGAGACCTTTATTATTATCGAAACAAGGCGTTTTCCACTTATAGACCTGCATCCGTGATTATTACTTCTCTCGCGGCAAAAATTGCTGAGAATGCACCGGTACATACATTAGAAGATCTTCTTCCGTACGTTGTTAATGGAATAGCAGATTATTCAACATTACTTCAAGGGAATTCGCCTGTGGCAAGGTACACCGGAGAACATAGAAATTTCATCTACAAAAAAGATAACAGGTGGTATATACCGAATCCTGTTGATCCTGCTGATAATTATGCAGATTCTTGGGATGATAACACAGCAAGAGCATTCTTTGAATGGACGAGCGCGGTAAAAAGAGACTTGTCGGATACATCTTGTCTAAATGAAATGAAATACTTGACCGGATTACAGACGTCGCTTGGAAAGAACTATGTAGAGTCAAGGCTCACTCCTTCGAAGCAAGCCTCTAGTATTGTTCAGCCACAGAAAATAACTCAGCCTTCGAAGCCATGGGGTGTTAATGAAGTACTTTGAAGAAATAATAGACAATGCAATCTGTAAGTATCCTTCTCTCAGTGCTACCAAAACTGAGAGAGGGGTTTCTCTGAGGGGGATTTTGGTTCTTAACGCTGAATACAATGATATTCCTCTTTATGATGAGTACGAAATAGAGATCGACGTTCCAAAAGAGTTTCCTAAACTATTACCTACTGTAAAAGAAATATCTAACTTAATTCCAACAGACTTTAATCACTTCTTGACAGATGGAAGTTTTTGCTTAGCAGCACAATGCGAGCTTATTGATTTTGCAGTTACGGACAAAACACTTACGGGTTATATCGATAAGTATGTTATGAATTATCTATATACGGCTTCATATTTTTCACGATATGGAGAGTTTCCCTTTGGTGAAAGATCACATGGGGTTGATGGTATAAAGGAAGCTTATTCGGAAAGATATAATTGTAACCAAGAAGCGGCGCTTATTGGATTATTATGTTTGCTTTCTGGGATAAAGAGATACAGAGGCCATGACATTTGTACTTGTGGCAGCGGAAAAAGGCTTCGAGATTGCCATGGTCAACTGGTTTTAAGAGACATTCAATCAGATTTTTATCCGTATTATCGTTGCGATGCATATGAGATTATTTCTGCGTATATAGAGAGAAGAAAGGGAATGGTGGATAAGAATGGCGAGTCAGGTACCTCAAAAAAATGATTTTGATAACGCACAATGCTGGGACAAATATAGCAATAGAATTCGATGGATTATTGGTGTGGTATCACTTGTTCCGATTGTGTTATCTATTTTGAAAATTGATAATGATGTTGCAAACAAAATTATCGGATTCACATTGTTAACAATGGCTATACTCAATATATATACGAAATATAGATACGCCAAGCTGTTTCGAAAAGCAGAATTTACTCGTAGAAATGGATTCTTAGATAATGCTTTTGGCACCAAGTTGGCTGATATTGAATCAATCGGATATTATGATACTGACGACATTGAATTAGGATATAGAAAATTCTTGGCCAATCTGCATGAAAATAGTTTTTACTCTAATAAGATTGGAAAAGAGATGTACGAGAAAACGGAAAAGCTACTCATTGCAGGGGTTATAGCATTTCTGACGATTACTATTCCGAATATTTTTGACATGCAGGTAGTTGTTGCTTTAGTTGATTTACTGATTGCAGCTGAAATATTCGAGGAATATCAGAATTTGAAAACTTTTACAGAAGAAACTGAAAAAGTAATCGATGAGTGTAAGTCTATTTGGGAAAGCGAAAAGTTAAATAAAAAAGTAAGCAATAAGACGATAGCAGCAATTATGAAAGCTTATTCACACTATGAGTCAACGATGGCATATGCTTCAATAATACTGGATTCTGAGATATACAACAAATTGAACGCTCCATTAACTGCAGAATGGAATGAAATGAAAAATAGATATAACATGAAGGGATAGATATCCCATAACTTAAGCAGTGGTTCTTCGGAGTCGCTGCTTTCTTTTTTTGAAAGAAGGTGATTATCAAGTGAATAAATGGAAACTGCTCGTTCTTATGCTGTGCTGCAGTATGATGGGTGTCTGTGGAAAATATCTCTTTGATTATTTCCAGGCATCTTACTCTAACAAGCAGGCCTATGAGGCCATTACAGATATCGGATTCCCAGACAAGGATCCTGATAAAGAGGTACCGGGTGATGAGAACCAGACAGAAAAGGAATTACAGACAGAAACGGAGGCAGATAATGATAATTTTGATTATGCTTCTCTCGTGGCTATCAATAGTGACTGCATTGGTTGGATCCGTATTGACGGTACGGATATTGATTATCCAATTGTCCAGGCAGCAGATAATTCCTACTACCTGCATCATAACTTCAATCAGGAATCGGCAAGCTGTGGTGCAATCTTCATGGATTACCGCAATGAAATCGATCTGACCAGAGAGCATCTGATCCTTTATGGTCATCAGATGAAGGATGGATCAATGTTCAAACAGCTGAATGGATACAAGGACAAGGATTTTTACAAGGAACATCCGGAGATTACACTGTATCTTTGCAATCAGAAATACAGCTACGATGTGGTTGCGGTCTATGTGACCAACATCGCAAAGAGTGGGGGCTATTACAATTATCTCCACTACATCACCAGACAAGAACAAATCGAATACCTGCAGCAGAAAATGGCAGCTTATCAGCTCTACGATACGGGAATGACCGTTACAGAATCTGATGAGCTGCTTTCTTTATCTACCTGTGAGTATTCCAGTACCAACGGACGACTTATCGTCCTGGCAAAAAGGAGGGCCAGCAATGATGGACACGAGAAAGATCAAACCGGTGACAGACCAGAAAGCAATCGCAAGACAGATCAGAGATCAGCTGGATCAGTTGGAGAATAAGGAATTCATCCTGCAGATCCCTTTGGTTGTCACAGATAGAAACGGGGGGAAAAAGCATGAACGAGAGATACGGTCTTGAGCAAGTATCCGTACGCATGGTGAAGGAGGCTCCGCTTCTCAGTGATGAGAAAATCAATACTCCGGAGGATGCAGTCAGGATTTTAGCAGATGCCTTCCGAGACTATGACCGGGAAGTAGTGGGTGTGGTGCATCTGCGAAATGACAATACCCCGATCAATATGACGATTGCCAGTATCGGCTGCCTGAATCAGTCTCTGGTTCACCCCAGAGAAATGCTTAAGGCGGCTTTTCTGTCGAATGCGGCAGCAATCATGATGTTCCATAATCATCCGTCGGGGGATCTGTCTCCATCCAGAGAAGATATTGCAATCACGCACCGTATGCAGCAGCTCTGCATGATGGCCGGAATTCCGGTACTGGATCATATCATTATCGGGAATGACCGATTTTATTATTCCTTCCGGGAGAAGGATATTCTACCCATGGATGAGGTGCATTACTCTGGCGATCTTTCTGATATCGACCTGAAGGTTGCAGAGAAGGAAGCGGTTAAGTACGGATATAAGAAAGAAACGAAGAAAGAGTCAAAGAAGTCAATCAAGGATTCTCTGGTGGAGAAAAAGAAGATGACGCAGATCAATAATCAGAAGTCATCCGTGGGAAGAAAGAGAACAAAGGAGCCGGAGATTTAACCGGCAGAACAATGATTTGAGTAATTGTACACACGAACCGTTATCGTGTGTATTTTTGCTTGAAAGAGAGGAGGAAACAGATGGCTTACAAGAAGATGACAAATGAGCAGCGCCAGCAGCAGGTTCAGGAATTAACCACGAGACTGGAACAGGGTGTCCGTGATGTATTCGATTCCGAGAACTTTGCCAACTATATCAGGGTGATGTCTCATTTTACAAAATATAGTGTGAATAACACAATTCTGATTGCCTTGCAGACTGGTGGTACTGCCACCAAAGTTGCAGGCTATGAAGCCTGGCAGAAGAATTTTGGCCGCCAGGTCAATCGTGGTGAGAAGGCAATCAAGATCTTTGCACCGATGACCTATAAGAGGAAGAAGGAACAGGATGTGATCGATCAGGCCACCGGACAGCCTGTGAGAAATCCGGATGGTTCCATTAAGAAAGAAGAGGTGGAGGTTACTATTCCGTCCTTCCGCGTAGCGTCCGTATTTGATATTTCGCAGACCAGTGGTCCGCCCTTACCAACTTTGGTAGAGGATCTGGAAGGGAATGTCGAAAGATATCAGGATTTCGTCCAAGCCATTCGCAACATTTCCCCGGTTCCGGTAGGATTTGAGGAGATGGAAGGTAAGGATGGTTATTATCATCAGATCGAGAAACGAATTGCCATCAACGATAACCTGAGCGAAAAACAGGCCATGGCTGCCATGATTCATGAACTGGCCCATGCCAAGCTTCATGCTCTGGATCCTGAGCACTTGAAGGAGTCAGCAAAAGCCAGGGGAAAGGATCAGAGAACCATGGAAGTGGAGGCTGAGTCGGTTGCTGCGGTAGTAAGTTCCTACTTTGGAATTGATACCAGCGCAAACAGCTGGGGATACGTGGCATCCTGGTCAAGGAATAAGGAACTTCCGGAACTGACGGCCTCCCTGCAGGTGATTAAGGATACGGCAGGTGAGATTATCGATGGACTGGAAGAGGAAATGGAGGAACTTCGTTTTCTCTATATGAATAAGGAGGATGCTCTGGAGGCAATCGTCTTGGGACAGACGGTCTATGCATCCGTCAGCAAAGGCGTATTTGAAGAAGTAACTGCTGAGCAGATTCTGGCGATGCCGGATGATGCATGGCTTCGTATGCCCCGTGAACAGATGACTGCTTATGTTGAACTTCGTAATGTATTTGATCTCCATGAAGAAATCACTTCTCTGCAGGAAACACAGCTCCTTTATGTGCCGGAGAATCAGTTTGGTATCTACCAGATTGATCCGGAAGGAAAAGGCAGAGACTACATTTTCCTGAGTCATGACTTTATGGATGAACAGGAAATGATGATTGATCATGAGGATTATCGTCTGGAATATGTTGCACCGCTTACGGAGGCGGACACTCTGGATTCTATCTATGAGCGATTCAATATCGATCGTCCGGAGGATTTCAGAGGGCATTCTCTTTCTGTCAGCGATATTGTGGTTATGAACCGGGACGGTGAAGTAAAAGCATATTTTGTCGACAGCTTTGGCTTTGCAGAGGTGACGGAGGACTTCCTCGGACGAGTCTATGAACGACCAGATGAAATCAGAGAAGCTGCATTTCAGATTGAGGACCGTTATCTGGAGATCCACGAGACGGATGGCGGATATGATTACTCGATCTATTCGGAAGAATACAAGCTTCTGGATGGAGGCAGATATGAAAGCGATGTGGATCTGCTCAGAGCAGCAAAAGATATCGTTCAGGACATGAGGGAGCCGGTTTTTAATTCTGAAACAGGAACCTATTATCGCTTACCGGTTCAGGGGAATGTCCACTCCGGCAGCAGAATGAAGAGAATGTCTTATAGCTTTCTTCATGAAATCACCCTGGATGCAAATAGAATCGATCCTGAGAGAATGGCTGGCGCAGTACAGGAAACCTCTCCGCAGCAGCAGTACAGGCCACTTGCTAAGGTAGAGGAACTCGAAGAGCAGAATTACAACATGATCGATAATACACTGAACAATGGTGCCGGAGAAAAGGAAAGACGTGAGCAGATCCGCCTGGCAGCAGCTGCTTATCAGGAGCGAACCAGTGCAAGGGTAATCTTCTATGCTGCCGTCTGTGAGGAATTCCATGATATGGAAGCTTTCTACGGTGGTTTAACCATGGAAGAGGCTGCAGAAAAATATCGCGAGATCCGCAATGATCCTCGACTTGAATATTTTGGAAATGCTATGGGCTTTGTCCTGCATGACCCTGTGGCATCTCCGGAGATGGATATTGAGTATCCGTTGATTCAGGGAGCTGCCATTTGTGCCAGTAACCTGGATGATATGGAAGTCCTCCGTACACACCCAATGCTTTTGGAGATTGTTGAACTTGTCAGGGAACATTTCCCGGAGTACAGATATCTTCCGATGGCAGAGGTAAAGCAGTCCCTGTATCCGAAGGAAATGACTGCGGATGAACTGGCAGGAGCTCTTCTGGATATGGCCAGAGATTTTGACACTTACGAATATATGGATCAGGTGGAAAGTCCGGAAGCCCAGCTGATGGAGATCAAATACAATCTGCTTAGAGGTCTTGGATCACAGGAATACAGTTCTTACCTGCGGGATGTGATGGAAGAAAGTGATGAGTTGGCGCCAAGAGCGGAGACATTGCTCGAGCGCATTAAGGAATATGAACCCAAAATTGATAAGGAACTGGAACCGGTCGTAAGATTTTCCTTCAGTCAGGATAAGG
>JAUNAE010000070.1 GCA_030527765.1 Eubacteriales bacterium | reverse complement strand
CGTTCTGAGCTTTTTTTCTTTGCTCAGTTTTTTCATAAATCATTTGACACTATCAATCCAGTCATATCATATTCCCAGTAACCGTTAAAGCAAACATCCACAGCTTGTCAGAAGCATCCCGACCTGCGAACGGCAACACTTTAACATACTTTTACTTCTCCTGCCAACACCTTCTGATAATCTTCGTAATTTTTTTTCAGAAGTTCCGGTGTAGGAAGTCCGTATGGACATTTGGTGGTGCATTTCCGGCAATTGAGACATCCTTCAATTTTCTTCATCTCTTCCTGCCAGTATTCCGTCAGCCACGCACTGCTCGGTGCACGGCGAAGCATCAGAGACATACGGGCACAGCTGTTGATCTGGATTTCTGCAGGACAAGGCATACAGTAACCGCAGCCGCGGCAGAACTCTCCGGACAATTCCTGCTTTTCTTTTTCAATATATGCGGCGATCTCTTCTGTCATTTCCGGAGTCTGATCCATATAGGAAAGCCACTCTTCCAGTTCCTCCGCTTTCTGCACGCCCCAAATCGGAATCACGTTCTCATAAGCGGTCATGAATGCCATAGCCGCCTCAGAGCGGTTGATCAGACCACCGGCAAGCCCCTTCATTCCAATGAAGCCCATATTGTGCTCCCGGCAAGCCTTCACCAGTGCCTTCTCTTCATCCGTAGCAAGATAGCTGAAGGGATACTGCAGTGTCTCATACAATCCGCACTCTGTAATCTCCTGTGCCACCATCAGCTTGTGGGTTGTAATTCCGATATGACGGATCTTGCCCTGTTCCTTGGCTTCCAGCATTGCTTCATACATACCGGTGCCGTCTCCGGGACGATAACACTGATTCACACAGTGGAACTGATAAATATCGATATAATCTGTATCAAGAGTTTTCAGAGAGGTCTCAAGGTCTTTCCAAAAATCCTCCGGATTTTTTGCAGTTGTTTTGGTCGCGATGAAAACTTTTTCCCGCATTCCCTTGAAGGCATAGCCAACCTTCTCTTCGCTGTCGCTGTAGGCACGAGCCGTATCAAAAAAGCGCATACCTCCTTCGTAAGCCCGGCGAAGCAGGCCTGCTGCAGTTTCCAGAGAAACACGCTGAATCGGCAGTGCTCCAAAACCATTCTGGGGAACGGAAATACCTGTAGATCCCAATGTGATAATGTTCATAAATTTCTCTCCCTTTGCATGAGATCTCAGGCAAGCCGCCTGAAATCACATGTATTTTTTGTAGTGGTGCGTTTCTTTCGTGTTTCCGATTATTCCATATCCTCTGCCAGTTTCGGCATCCACTCTGCAATTGGAATTCTCTGTGGACAGACAGCCTCACATCCCTGGCAGCCAACACAATCGGATGCCTTGCCATAACCCTGAGAAAGGAAACTCTCATAGTCGGCAGTCTCCTCGGAACGACCGGATTTGTCATGGAGTTTTCTTGCATTGTAGAGGGAGAAATATTCCGGAATCAGCAGATTTGCCGGACACTCATTTGCCTCAATACAGTAACGGCATCCGGTACATGGAATTGCAATTCCCCTGCGAATCATCTCCGCAGCTTCCAGAAGAAGATCTGTCTCTTCCTTTGTCAGCGGCTCAAAATTCTCCATATATCCGGTATTATCCTCAACCTGCTCCATGTTGCTCATTCCGGACAGAACCATCATAACATTCGGTAAACTTGCCGCAAAACGAATTGCCCAGGATGCCGGACTCCAATCCGGATGAACTTTTGCAAGCATTTCTCTGACATTTACGAGAGGATTCGCGAGAGTACCACCTTTCACAGGCTCCATTACAACCACTTTTTTACCATGTTTCACACAAACCTCATAGCATTTCCGGGACTGAATGTCTGTGCTCTCCCAGTCCAGATAATTGATCTGAAGCTGTACAAATTCGAAGAATGGATTTTCTGTCAGCACCTGATCCAGGAATTCCGGAGTATCATGAATGGAAAAGCCGAGACTTCTGATCTCTCCCTCTTCCCGTTTCTTCTGTGCGAACTCGATTGCTCCGAATTTCTTTGCTTTTTCGTAGTTTTCTTTCGTCATGTTGTGGATCAGGTAATAATCAAAATAATCCACATGCAGTTTGCGCTTCTGTTCATTGTAGATGCGCTCCACATCCTCAGAACATTCCAGCATCATATCCGGCATCTTGCTGGCAATGGTAAAAGATTCTCTCGGATAACGATCTACCACTGCTTTTCCGACAGCATCTTCACTTGTGAATTCATGGTACATCCATGCGGTATCGCAGTAGGTAAATCCACATTTAAAAAACAGATCCACCATCTCATTTACTTTCTCAAGATCAATGCTCTTCTGATCTTTTGCATCTTTCAGAGGAAGGCGCATAAAACCAAATCCTAATTTCTTTTCTCCCATAAAAGCCCCTTTCATTTGTAACCGGCATCCTCAATAAAAAGGTTACCCGTTATGCATCTTCGTTTTCGTGTGTTAGCAACATTATAACGTAAATGCGCCATCCGGAACAACCCGAATGGCGCATAAAATAAACAGAAGTTCATATATTATTGACACATGAACTGCAGCGGATACGCAGTTCTAAACGTACTGCGTAATTACACGTTCAGTTCATATTTTTCTACATCGATCACAGCACTTCCTTTTGCCTCGAAGGATATATTCTGTGCTTCCAATGGAGTAAACAAAAGTACTGTTCCCACTCTTTCTCCATCGTTCACAAACACTTCCAGACTGTATCGGTCAAGAATGAAACGAAGTTTTAATTCCCCGTTTTGCGGCTGTACATGCAGATCTCTGGTGTGAAGAATGTCATAGAGATATCCGGAAAATGTACGATCAAAATTCAAAATTCCATGTTTCGGATCATAACTTACGGATGTATGATATTCTTCATTTTCTGCTGTACGAATCGTCAGTTTCTCTAAATTTTCAAAATCACGAATTCTGACGGTCATGTCCAGCACACGTCCGGAAACTTTTTCCAGTTCCACCTTTTGGTCTGAAATAAGAACATCCTTATGGAATACCGGATTCCGGCGATAATCCAGCAATTCACGAATTGGATTGCGCACCAGACGGCCATCTCGAATATTCAATTCGCATGGAACTGTCAATTGTCCAAAATATTTCACATGCGGAGGAACAAACTTGGAATTCGGCCATCCCTGCATCCATGCAATTACGATGCGCCGTCCGTCCGGAGTGACCATCGTTGTCGGCGCATAGAAATCAATTCCTCCATCCACAGACTGAAGAGACTCTCTTGTGAACGTCTGTGATTCCTTATCATAATGTCCGACAATGGCAAGCGTACCGTGGCCGGCATGGAATTCGTCTTCATCCGGCATCATTGCCATAGGGCTTACGAGCAGAACATGTTTTCCATCCACTTCGAAGAAATCCGGACACTCCCACATTCCGCCCAGTTTCTTACTGCTTCGGTCAAGCACCGTGCAGAATTCCCAGTGAATCAGATCGGTACTTTTGTACAGGGCAACAAAACCGTTTTCCTCTTCATCCATTCCCACGGTAACAGAGTAGAAAATTCCATCTTCCTGCCAGATTTTCGGATCACGAAAATCCCGGGTACTGCTGCCCTCTGGCAGTGTTTCCGGAAGAATGACCGGATTGTGCTCATATTTTTCATAATGAACGCCGTCTCCGAAAGCAAGGCACTGTGTCTGCCGACAATCCTGCTCTCCGTTCTCAATCGTCTGCACACCGGTGTACATCAGGAGATGTCTTCCATCTTCCAATTCCAGGGCACTTCCGGAAAAGCATCCGAAATCGTCATACGTCTCATCCGGAGCCATCACAATCGGAAGACGCTCCCAGGTAATCATATCTTTGCTCTTCAAATGTCCCCAGTGCATCGGCCCCCACAAATTGGAATACGGATGATACTGGTGAAACAAATGATATTCTCCTTTGTAACAGGAAAAACCATTGGGATCATTGATCCATCCCAAACCACCTGTCACGTGAAAGGCAGGACGTTCCGATTCCGTAATCTTCTTCATCTCTGTCTCTTCAAAATCTCTGGCCTTCTTTAACTTCTCGCTAATCATATTCACTTACCGCCTTTAAAGTATTTCCTGCAGAACCTTTGTCTCCCACAAGGAATGCTTTCGGTCCGGCAGTTAGAACGGCTTTGTAGAGTCTCCCTGCCTGAGAGTCACATCTAGCTGAACATCCATATTTTCAGGTTTCTCTCCCTGAATCAATCCTACGAGAACATCCACGCAGGATGCCGCAAGCTGAGAAATCGGCTGAACTACCGTTGTAAGTTTCGGATATGGAAGTCCACTGACAAATGTTCCATCATAAGAAACCACTTTGAAATCCTCTGCATATTTTCGCCCTCTCGCCTGCAGAGAATGAATCAGTGAAACTGCCATGATATCCGTTGCAAAAAAGCCATCTATATCCGGAAATTTTTCCGCAATCTCTTCCGCAGCCTGATCATAATAGGAAAACTCAAAACCATTCCATTTTGTCAAATAGTTATAGCAGGGAATTTCGTGCTCTTTCATGATCTGCTCAAAGACCTCATGTCGTACATTGGAAGGAGTCGTTACCCGTCGCTGACCGGTACACTGAAGAACATTTTTACAGCCGGCATGGATTAAAGCCTCAGCTGCCAATCGCCCGCCTTTTGCAAGATTCACTGCAACACACGGAATCCGATCTCCCAAATGACGATCCAGGGCAACAATCGGACGATCGATCACATTATACTGCTCAATATCCAGTGTATGAACGCCGGTAATAATCCCATCTACCCGCTGACGTTTCAGCAAATCTAAATAATGGGCCTCATAATTCTGCTCTCTCCATGTATTGCAAATCATGCACTCATATCCATGTTTAAAGAGTGAAATTTCCACCGCATTAATAAATTCTGCGAAATATGGATGAGAAACTTCCGGTACAAGAACTGCCACAATTCCGGTTTTTTTGTGAAACAGATTGCGCGCCATTTCATTCGGCGTGTAATCCAGTTCCTTAATTGCATTCAGAACTTTCTCCCGGGTTTCCTCCTTCACATATCCGCTCCCATTCAGCACGCGGGAAACTGTTGCTGCTCCTACGTGAGCATGCCGTGCCACATCCTGAATTGTCGTCATAGCGTTCCTCCTCCTGATTTCTAACCTCAGATTATTTTATCATACCCAAAACCCGGAGACAACGCATATTTCGAGCCTGAATCAGCCCTTAATTCCTGAAGAAGCAATTCCTTCTACATAATATTTCTGCATGAAAATGAACATAATAATCATCGGAATTGCAGATATAACAAGTGCTGCCATGATTGCACTGTAATGTACCGGCATCGTTCCGAAGAAAGACTGTACCGCAAGCTGAATCGTACGCTTATCTTCTCCCGTCATAACAAGGAACGGCCACATAAAGTCATTCCAGTGAGCAACAAAATCCAGAATGAATACAGTTGCATACACGGTTTTTGAAATCGGTGCAACAATCTTGAAAAACACTCCCGCAGGACTGCATCCATCAATGGCTGCGGCCTCGATCAGTTCATCCGGAATATCCATAAAGAACTGTCTGAACATATAAATAGAGAAGCATTTTGCAACAAAAGGAATTACGAGTGCTGCCAGTGTATTTACCCATCCCAGCTGTGACATCTCAATGTACAGCGGCAGCATAATTGCTTCCATAGGCAGAACCATCAGAGCAACAACCAGATTCATGATCATGCCTTTTCCCTTGAAATCAAATTTTGCCAATGCATAACCGCACATGGAGTTCACAAGAAGATCCAGTATCAGAATCAGTGCAATATAAAGCAGCGTATTTTTAAACACCTGTGGAAGATTCATTCGGGTAAACACTTCTGCGTAGTTTGACAGAGATGCATGGGAAGGGAAAAATGTTCGAATCGAGTTCATATTGGCAAAAATTTCCGCCTCCGGTTTCAATGAAGCAGAAATCATCCAGATCAACGGTGATACAAAGATGATGCCGATAATGATATTTCCAAAGTAAAACATAAATTTTGAAAAACCAGCCTGGAATTTCATTGACGAATCCTTTTTCATCTTGTGCCTCCTTTAATCATTTGCCGTTGTGACCTTCTTCATGGTCAGAGACATGATAACAACAATTACAAAGAATACTGTGGCAGTGGAGCAGGCATATCCGAAGTTACCTTTCTGGAAACCTTGTGTGTAAATATAGTAAACCAGTGTCTTTGTGGAATTCTTCGGTCCGCCCTGTGTCATGATGTACGGCTGAGTAAACAGCTTCATCGCCTGAATCATTGTGATCATAATGACATATTTGATGGTTCCTTTTAATCCCGGAAGAGTAATATAACGGAACTGTTTTGCTTTTGTTGCGCCGTCAACAGAAGCCGCCTCATACTGCTCACGTGGAATTCCCTGCAATCCGGCCAGGAAGATCATCATTTGATATCCGGCACCCTGCCATGCGGACATAAAGATAATCGCATTCATTGCGGTATGTTCATTTGTCAGGAAATTGATCGGCTTCATTCCGATAGAAACAAGCAGTGAGTTGATCAGACCGGTGTTTGGATTTGCGTTATAAAGTACTGACCACAGTACTGCGATAACTACCATAGAAGTCAGCTGAGGGCTGAAGTACATGGTTCTGAAAACAGCAACTCCGCGGAATTTTTTGGAAACCAAAAGCGCCAGCCCCAGAGCAAGTGCACACTGTACAGGAACAACGATTACTGTAAAATATACGGTATTTTTTAAGGATACCCAGAAATTCTTATCTGCAAAAAGTTTCGTATAATTCTCAATTCCGATGAAACTGATTTTGTCCGGCCGCATGATCTGATATTTAAATGCAGAAAAGTATGCCGTATAAACCATCGGAACAACAAGGAATGCAATCAACAAAATTACCGCCGGTGCAACAAAGAAATATGCAGTTGCTCTCTCGCTTCTTTTTCGATTGCTCAAGTTGCCTTTGCCTGCCATAACGTCTCCTTCTTTCTCAATCTGTCAGTCATTTTCTTAAAGGATATTTTTGACTTTGCAGGAATGAGGTTTTCTGTAAAGTCAAAAGCTGCCGACGGACAGCTACTCCGGTGATCCCGGTGCCGATCCGTCAGCAGCTTACATTTGTTTTATACTTTTTATGAACTAAGCGAACCTTTTACCACACTTTATGATATTACTCTGCGTAATATGTCTCATAATCCTCTGTGAAGAGGTCTGCAACGTTTGTCAGCTCATCCTGAATGTAATCCGCATCAACTTCTCCATTGGTTGCTGCATCAGAGAAGATGTTGGACATTGCCTCTGCATAGTTTGCGGAGAATGTAGCATAGGAAGGTGTTCTCGGACGCGGAACTGCTGTGTTGTTCAGCTGCTCTACAAAGAGAGCTCTTGCGCCATCTGCATACTCAGCCATTGCCTCGTTCTCATATGCAGAATTTCTTGTTGCAGGTTTTGCGATTGCTGCTGCATATGTTGCAACATTATCAGTGCTCATCAGCCACTGCAGGAACTCACCTGCTGCATCAGCATCTTCACAGTCTCTGCTGATTGCTGCAGACCAGTCACCACATGGAGAAACTGCCTTACCTGTATCAGATACCGGATAGTATGTTACACCCCAGTCAAAGTCTGCATTCTGCTCAAGAGTTGCAACTTCCCAGGAACCACCGATCATGGTAGCGCAGGCTTTGTTCAGGAATTCATCCTGAATAGGATCAACGTTTGCATATCCTTTTGCAATAAGATCTGCAAGATACTGGGTAGTCTCTACAGCTTCTTCACTGTCTACATATCCGGATGCCTCTGTTCCGTCTTCACTGATGTAGTCTTTTCCTTTGGAGATATACATTGGCTCAAGCGCATATGGAAGTCCTTCACCGTGGTCCATGATAATGTGTGCTCCAACATGATCATCTGTTGTACATTTCTCAGCGATCTCTGCCATCTCTTCCCATGTTACCGGGTTCTCGAGTGTTCTGGAATCAAGATCATCGGTGTCAATTCCGGCTTCTTTCAGCATGTCTTTGTTGTAGTAGAACGCAACACCGGACTCTGTAGCGGAGATTGCATACAGATCTCCGTCGTATGTGCACTGAGCAACGGTAGAAGGAACGAAATCCTTCATGGTCTCTTCATCAAAATATTTTGTGATCGGAACAGTGATTCCGTTCGCTGCATAATAAGATACCTGCGGTCCGTCAACATAGAAAATAGATGGAAGGCTGTTGGATGTAACAGCGGTTGCAATTTTGTTGTCATATGCATAAGAATCGGAACGATCAATCGCTTCACGGCTTACCTGGATTCCAGGGTTTGCTTCATTCCACTCTGCGATTTTCTCTGTCCACCACTCTTCTACTGCTTCTCTGTCAGTTGGGCTCCAGATTGTAAGGTTTACTACATCTTCTGCCTGAGCCGGAACAACAGTAAATACGGATGCTGCCATTGCAAGACTTAAAAGAATACTCAGTCTTTTCTTCATTTTTACTTCCTCCTGAATTTTCTGAATGCTAACTTCCTGTCCTTTTGATTTCTTCTTCGCGCTAAGATGAAATTCGTTGTGAAACCCGTTCCACATTTTGCCTTTTTATATCCACAGATGAATTCTTCCTCTGAATTTCACCTGTGGAGTTTTATCTTTTCTATGGTTTTGATTACTTTCCAACCAGATTGTTTCATCAATGTGGAACCCGTTTCATATTGTGTTTTCATATTACTCGTGCACTCCTGTTTTGTCAACAATTTTTCCTCAAAAAATCCGTGTCTCAAAGGATTTTGTTCAATACTATGGAATATCATTCCTTGTTTTTAGTAATTATTCACATCGAACTCCAGATTCTTGTGGAATTCCATTGTTTTTCAGATCAGCAGTCCCTTCTTCATCAAATCTTCTTCCCGACTGAGATGAAAAGGGCCGCCCTATCTCACATCTGTGAGACCGGGCGGCCTTTGACATTGCCTGAAATAAATATTCTTACGCTTCGATTCCCTGGAATTTGTATCCAGCATCGATAACAGCCTTCTCAACTTCTGCTGCATCGAACTTATCGTTTGCTACAACGACTGCATTGTTTAAATCGTGGCTTGTCACTGCACTGTCGATTCCTTCCAGTGCCTCAAGAGCTTTTTTCATTCTTGCCTCACAATGCTCACACATCATTCCTTCAATTTTGATTGTCTTTTCCATTTTGTTGTTCTCCTTTGCATGATTATTTATTTCTTCGATTCCAACAAAGTCATAGCCTGCATCTACAACAGCCTTCTCGACCTCTGCTGCATCGAATTTTTCATTTACGGTTACCACTGCATTGTCTGCCTCGTGGCTTGTTACTGCACTGTCAATTCCTTCCAGTGCTTCAAGGGCATTTTTGACTCTGCCTTCACAGTGTGCACACATCATACCCTCGATTTTGATCACCTTCCGGGAAATCTGTGCTGCATCGGCATCCTTTGCTTCTACATTTTCACTCATTATAACATCATTTGTTTTTTCTGCATCCTCTGCATGGACACTTTCTGTATACGGAAGTGCTTTTTTCTTCATCGGGCGATCCTTGGAAGAATCATGAAGTTTGAAGAGGTTCAGACTGAGTGCATTCATACACACGGTGAAGCTTGAGATGGACATCGCTGCCGCTCCCCACATCGGGTTCATCTCGATGCCCCGGTATAATCCGGCTGCAATCGGGATCAGAATTACATTATAGGCAAATGCCCAGAAAAGGTTTTCATGAATATTCTTAACGGTCTGACGGCTCAGACGAATTGCGGCACTGGCATCTGTAAGTTTTGAGTTCATCAGAACAACATCTGCAGAATCAATGGCAACATCGGTACCTGCTCCAATTGCAATACCGGTATCTGCTCTTGTAAGTGCCGGTGCATCGTTGATTCCATCTCCAACCATGGCAACCTTGCCTCTTGTCTGAAGCTGTCGGATGACTGCTTCCTTGCCATCCGGAAGAACACCTGCGATAACTCTGTCAACACCTGCAATATCTCCGATTGCCTTGGCGGTTTTCTCGTTGTCTCCGGTCAGCATAACAACTTCGATGCCCATGTTTTTCATTTCCTGAATTGCCTGGGCACTGTCTTCTTTGATTACATCGGCAACTGCAATCATACCGAGTGTCTTGCCGTCTTTTGCAAAGAAGAGCGGTGTTTTGCCCTGCTCGGAAAGGGCATTGGCTGCATCTGAAAGTTTTTTCTCTACTCCGAAATGCTTGCTGATATATTTAAAAGATCCTCCGACAATTTCCTGATTGTCGACTTTTCCCTTCAGTCCATTACCGGAAAGAGCAGCAAAATCTGTCACCGCAGATCCCTGAATGGAATTCTTATCTCCATAAGCGACAACCGCAGATGCAAGTGGATGTTCACTCATCTTCTCAATCGAATAAGCATAGGTTACGAGTTCTTTTTCCGTAACACCTTCTGCCGGGATGATATCTGTAACTTCCGGTTTTCCGGCAGTGATGGTTCCTGTTTTGTCCAGGGCTACAATCTGTACGCGGCCTGTATTCTCAAGAGCTGCACTCGTCTTGAAAAGAATACCGTTCTTTGCTCCCATACCGTTTCCTACCATGATGGCTACCGGTGTCGCAAGACCGAGGGCACATGGGCATGCAATAACGAGAACAGAAATGGCTCTCTCTAATGCAAAGGTTACTTCTGCGCCTGTGAGAAGCCAGAAGACGGCTACTACAAGAGCGATGCCGAGAATGGTCGGAACAAAAATTCCGGATACAGTGTCTGCAATTCTTGCGATCGGGGCTTTGGTAGCAGCCGCATCGCTGACCATCTGAATGATCTGAGAAAAGGTGGTGTCCTCTCCGATTCTTGAAGCTCTTGCTTTGATGAAACCGGACTGGTTCATCGTTGCTGCACTTACGGTATCATCCACACTCTTATCTACCGGAATGGATTCTCCGGTCAGTGCAGATTCATCCACTGCAGAAGATCCTTCAATGATTACACCGTCTACCGGAATGCTCTCACCCGGACGTACAACGAAGATATCTCCTGTCTCCACATCGTCAATGTCAACGGTCACTTCCTGTCCGTCTCTCAGAAGAACTGCGGTCTTTGGAGCCATCTTCATCAGATTCTTCAGAGCATCCGTCGTTCTTCCCTTGGACATTGCCTCCAGTGTCTTACCAACGGTGATCAGACACGGAATCATTGCAGCGGTCTCAAAGTAAAGCTGATTGTGATAGATCTCCATAAGATCTGCATTTGCAACTCCGCTGGTCAGCATAACTGTCATCTTATAGAAGACATATAATGACCATGCAAAAGAAACGCCGGATCCCATAGCTACCAGAGTATCCATGTTTGGAGAACGATGGATCAGAGTCTTAAATCCGGATATGAAGAAGGATTTGTTAATATACATAACGATAATCGCCAGAAGCATCTGGGTCAGGGCAAGTCCCATATGGTTATGATTCAGAAATCCCGGAACCGGAAAACCTGCCATGTTATGTCCCATGGTCAGGTACATGAGGATTGCGAGAACAACAACGGATTTTGCAAGTCTTCTCACAAGTTTCGGTGTCTCATGATCCTTCAGTGCCTCTTCCTCTGCCTCAAGTTTCGCTCTCTGGCTCTGTTTTGTCTGTGTTTCTGCACCCTTTGGGGATGCGCCATATCCTGCATCTTCCACAGCCTTGATAATCTCTTCTTTTGTAGCTGTTCCTTCCACGGACATGCTGTTCGTCAGAAGGGATACGGATACAGAATCCACGTTTTCCAGTTTGGATACGGCTTTTTCTACATGTGCCTGGCAAGCCGCACATGTCATACCGGTTACAACGTACTGATCCATGTTATCTTCCTTTCGTCATTTATTGCAGTTCGGATATTTGCAATCCGTTATTTCATCAGCTTCTGCAGTACATTGCAGAGCTCATCAATTGCCTCATCACTTCCTGCACGGATATCCTCCGACACGCAGCTGCGGATATGGCACTGAAGCAGCACTTTATTAAAACTGTTCAAAGCAGACGTTGCCGCACTGACCTGTATCAGAATATCCGGACAGTAGATATCATTCTCAACCATCTTCTCAATTCCTCGAATCTGACCTTCAATCTTCTTCAGTCTCGTAATCAGTGCTTTCTGCTCCTCCTGCGTCCGCACCTTGTGCCGGCTGCTGCAATGAGGACAGGCTGCAGTCTCTGTTGTTTCCGCCTGTTCTGCGATCGGATTCAGCATCTTCTCTTCAGACATAGACTCCACTCCTTCCATAAACAAAGAGGACGTTCATCATCCCTTCAACATTTACGTTTTTACACTTACTTTGCACCATTTATGTTTCTTCACACGCAAATTCTCTTGTTTGATTTGCGTTTCATGTATACCCCCTAGGGGTATTTCTACAAACGAATAATATACCCCCTAGGGGTATTTGTCAACAGGAAATTTCACAAAATCATTTCTTCTATACTTGCAGCATTCAGACTCTTACAGGAACAAGGTTTTCTGCAAAAAAAATCAGCCGTACAAAAATGTACGACTGATTTTTTTTAAAACTATTTAATCTT
>JAUNAE010000069.1:10052-12624 GCA_030527765.1 Eubacteriales bacterium | reverse complement strand
ATGGTTTGTCACCGATTGACTTTTGACCCTAGCATCGTGCCAAAAGCCCCGTCCCCGGAGAGAGGTTATTTTACGTAGGTTCCTGCTGCGACAGGGGTCATATAGTCGATGTCGGACACGATGATTCCTGTTGAGGAATTGGATGCATGTACAATCTTTCCGTCTCCCATGTAAAGAGCAACGTGGGAAATACCGTTTCCGTAGAAAATCAGATCGCCGACTTCAATCTCAGACAGGTCGACTTTTTCAGAGGCGTTGTACTGTTCTGCTGCAGTTCTCGGGAGAGAAATATCAAAGTTTTCCATAACTGCCAGCACGAATCCGGAGCAGTCCGCACCGTTGGTCAGACTGGTGCCTCCCCATACATAAGGATTTCCAACAAACTGCAGAGCAAAATCTACGATTTCCTGGCGGGCAGCCAGACGCTTTGCTTCTTCATCTTCTTCTGTGTTGGTGGTAGAAGTTGAATTGATTTCATCACTTGCTTCGGAAGTAAGGAGATCCTCAGAGTTTGACTGATTCACGGAGTCCGACTGATTCTCAGAGTCTAACAGATCTTCTGTGTCAGAAGCATCGCTTGTAGCTGCATCCATGGATGAGATTGTGTTAGCAGTTGAATCCGTGTTTGTATCGGTATTTGTCAATACAGACATTGTTGTAAGCTCTGTAGAAGAGCCGTCGGTAAGTTCCGTTGCATATGCTGTCTGTGTCAGGCTGAGCAGTGCCATTGTCATTGCCGCCAGAATTGTTTTAGTTCTATGTTTCATCATCAAAAATACACTCCTTTTCTTGAGTTCTATAGTCTATTCGAATCCCTAATATATGCATTATAAATATTACAAAATCGTTACAAAAACGCACTTCTTTGTAATATTTGCGTATCTTAACACAAATAGACCGTCATTGTCAACAAAACAGATGTGTAGTTTTTGTGAAACATGTTTAAGAAAATTAAGTGAGTCCGCTGTTTCAAATGCTCAGAGCATTAAGCGGTGGGGAATTGCGGAGCTCACTTTGGAATATTACAAAATCCCCGCTTCATGTTTCGAACATGAAAGCGGGGACTTACCCGATTTTTGAGGAGTATTCATCTCAGATATTCCAGTACGGAATTTATTGCGCAGGCTCCATCTGAGACGGCGGTTACAACCTGACGAAGGAGTTTTTCGCGGAGATCTCCGGCAATGAAGAGACCGGGAAGAGAGGTTTTGCAGTCTTCTCCTGCGATTACATATCCGTCATCTGACAGTTCAACAAGCTCTTTCACAAGATCGTTCTGTGGCAGCATTCCAACTGCTACAAAGACGCCATCCAAAGGAAGAGTTGTCTGTTCTCCGGTTACACGATTCTCAATTGTGATTCCCTCTGTCAGCATCTCACCGAGAATTTTTACAGGAATGGTATTCCAGAGAACTTCGATATTTTCCGTCTCCAGAACTCTTTGCTGAAGAATGCGGTCTGCTCGCAGTTCATCACGTCTGTGAATCAAATATACTTTTTCACAGATTCCTGCAAGTAGAAGAGCATCTTCACAGGCAGTGTTTCCGCCACCGATCACGCAGACCTTTTTTCCCTTGAAGAAAGCACCATCGCAGGTTGCACAGTAGGAAACTCCGGATCCGGCCAGTTCTTCTTCACCGGGAATTTCCAGGTGACGATGCTTTGCACCGAGAGCGCAGATCACGGTTTTTGCTTGAAATTCCTGCTTTTTCGTACGAATGTGGAATACATCCTCGTCTTTGCGGATTTCCAGAACTTTGCTCCTAATCGGTGTCTGGCCAAGGGACTCTGCATGGGATGAAAAGGCTTCTCCCAATGCATCCCCATGAATTCCCGGAAGTCCGGGGTAGTTATCTACACGTCCACTTTCTGCAATTTGTCCACCCGGAATGAAATTTTTGTCAATCCACAGACAATCCAGCTGAGCCCTTCCGCTGTAAATAGAGGCAGATACGCCGGCAGGACCTCCACCGACGATCACAAGATCATATACATGTTCCATATATGTTGAATCATCCTTTCTCAATAATTCTCATAAATTATCTTGCAAGTTAACTTACTAGTCATTTTGCAAGCTATAGTATAAGCGTTATTTTGCAAGTCATTTTATAAGTTACCTTACAAGTTACGCTCTATGATATCACATCATATCACAACACAGGTAACAAAATATTAAGCAGGAAGCATGCCAAGAAATCAAGTCAACAACATCCAGGCATGAGAAATCTAGGAGGAAGCATGCCGAAAATGAAGAAAAGCAGGAGACAGGCATGCAAAAAAGTTCAGGAAGCATGCCAAGAAATCAAGCCAACAACATCCAAGCATGAGAAATCCCGGAGAAAGCATGCCGGAAAGAAGAAAAGCAGGAGACAGGCATGCAAAATAGCAAGGGAAGCATGCCAAGAAATCAAATCAACAACATCCAGGCATGAGAAATCCCGGAGAAAGCATGCCGGAAAGAAGAAAAGCAGGAGACAGGCATGCAAAATAGCAAGGGAAGCATGCCAAGAAATCAAATCAACAACATCCAGGCATGAGAAATCTAGGAGGAAGCATGCCGAAAATGAAGAAA
>JAUNAE010000069.1:0-9952 GCA_030527765.1 Eubacteriales bacterium | reverse complement strand
ACAACATCCAGGCATGAGAAATCCCGGAGAAAGCATGCCGGAAAGAAGAAAAGCAAGAGGCAGGCATGCAAAATAGCCAGGGAAGCATGCCAACACCCCCCTAATTCAAAAAACAGCAGGCACCCTATCGGGTGGCCTGCTGTTTCATGCGTTTGATTACTTTTAATCGTGTGAATTCCTCACGTTCTTTCTCTTCCAGAGCCGTTGTGATCTCTTTGGTGAGTGCCTCGTATCGTGGAATCGTAATATTTTTGAGGGCGTTGGCGCGCTTCTGAGTCTTCTTAATGTTGGCGGCCAGACGGATTGCTGCGTTCTCGATCATGGAGAGACGGATGGACAGTTCCTTTACCTGCTCAAAGGCAGCTTTGGCTTCATCCAGGGAAGCCTTGGTGCCGTAGTAGGAGTAGGTAGGGCGGTTCGTGTCCTTCTCATATTCTACCAGTGGAATTTCCGTGCCCATAACACTGCGGGTCTTGATTCGAATAGAATTTTCTACAGGAACGGAGCAGGCAATCTGATGGACTGCAGAAATACCGATCTCCAGATTGGCCTTCTGCAGAGCCAGATAAGCTTTGCGGAAGGTTGTGTCAATCTGAGACTGGATTTCCTTGGCCTGAGAGATCAGGTCCATCATTTCACGAATGAGAATATTACGTTTCTTATCCATCAACTCGTAGCCCTGACGGGAGAGTGCGAGAGAATTCTTGGCATTGATCAGATTTCCCTTGGTGGGAAAAGTATTCGGATCCATGAAATCACCTCACTTAGCGAGTGGTTGGTTTGTAATATTCATCAAGAATCTTCGTATCAACACGGTCAAGTTCTTCCTTCGGAAGCAGTCCGAGAAGTTCCCAGCCCTTGTCCAGTGTTTCAACAATACTGCGGTTCTCCGTCTCCGTCTGTCCCACGAATTCTGCCTCGAAGGCTTTTCCGAAGATCAGGTACTGCTTATCAATCGGGCTGAGCTCATCCTCACCGATAACAGAAGCAAGAGCACGGGCCTCTCCAACTTTGGCATAGCTGGAGAACAGCTGGTTCGCAACGGCCTGATGATCTTTTCTTGTGAAGCCTTCACCGATACCGTCCTTCATCAGACGGGAGAGGGATGGAAGCACGTTGATCGGCGGGTAAATGCCCTGTCCGTGAAGTGGACGGTCAAGTACGATCTGACCTTCTGTAATATAACCGGTAAGGTCAGGGATCGGATGGGTGATATCATCGTTTGGCATGGTCAGAATCGGAATCTGGGTAACGGAACCTTTGCCGTTCTGGACAATTCCGGCTCTCTCATAAAGGGTTGCCAGCTCACTGTACAGATATCCCGGGTAACCTTTTCGGGACGGGATCTCTCCCTTAGAAGAGGAAACCTCTCGCATTGCTTCGCAGAAAGAAGTGATATCGGTCAGGATAACAAGGATGTGCATTCCTTTCTCAAAAGCAAGATACTCTGCAGCCGTGAGAGCGATTTTCGGAGTCAGAAGACGCTCTACAACCGGATCATTTGCCAGGTTCAAAAACATAACAACGTGGTCGGATGCACCGCTTTCTTCAAAGGTGCGGCGGAAAAATTCCGCAACATCATATTTGACACCCATGGCAGCGAAGACGATCGCAAAGTCTTCATCGCTGTCTGCGCCGAGAGAAGCCTGCTTCACAATCTGGGCAGCCAGTTTGTCGTGGGGCAGACCGTTGCCGGAAAAAATAGGCAGCTTCTGTCCGCGAATCAGAGTGGTCAGTCCGTCAATGGCGGAAATACCGGTGTTGATATAGTTTCGCGGATACTCACGGGTTACGGGATTCAGCGGAAGTCCGTTGATGTTCAGGGAAACTTCCGGAGTGATATCTTCCAGTCCGTCAATAGGCTGTCCGATACCGTTGAAGGTTCTTCCAAGAATATCCGGGGAAAGACCGATCTCCATCGGATGACCGGTAAGTCTTGTATGGGTATTGCCAAGGGACATGTTTCCGGTACCTTCAAATACCTGAATCACGGCCTTGTCTTCGTAAATCTCAATGATACGGCCAATGCGCTGCTGTCCGTCGTCGGTGTGGAACTCCACGATTTCCTCGTAGGAGGCATCTTTGACACCGTCCAGAACAACGAGAGGGCCGTTGATCTCACTGAGGCCTAAATATTCAATTGCCATAGATCTTTGTTCCTCCTTATCAGCCGTTTCGTTTCAGTACGTCAGCATAGAATGTATCGATGTCCTTGCGGTAGTTGTCGAAGAGTTCGAGGCGGTTGTTCGGAACATCGTATTTGATTGCAATGACACGCTCAAAGATTTTGTCTTCTTTCAGAACGGACATTGGCATGCCCTGATTGATGAGGGAACGGGATTTCTCATAGAGATAGAGAATCGTATCCATCATCAGGAACTGTTTTTCCATGGAGACAGAGGTGTCATCCGGATGGAAGGCATTCTGCTGAAGGAAGCCCAGTCGAATGACACGGGCGATTTCCAGAGTCAGCTTCTGATCATCCGGCAGAACGTCACTTCCGATCAGCTTCACGATTTCCATAAGGGAGCTCTCCTGGTTCAGAATCGTGACAAGAGTGTTGCGGTGAGAGATAAACTGAGGAGACACGTTGGCGCGATACCACGGTGTCAGATCCTCCAAATACTCGCTGTAACTGGTAAGCCAGTGAATGGCCGGGAAATGTCTTGCATAGGCAAGGGACTTGTCCAGTCCCCAGAAGCAGCGGACAAATCGTTTGGTATTCTGGGTGACAGGTTCGGAGAAGTCACCGCCCTGAGGGGAAACAGCTCCGATGATGCTGACGGAGCCTTCGGTTCCGTTCAGGTTGCGCATCATACCCGCACGCTCATAGAATGCGGACAGACGGGAAGCAAGATATGCAGGGAAACCTTCCTCTGCAGGCATCTCCTCCAGACGTCCGGAGAGCTCACGAAGTGCCTCTGCCCAACGAGAAGTGGAGTCTGCCATAATAGCCACATCATAGCCCATGTCTCGATAATATTCCGCCAGAGTGACACCGGTGTAAATGGAAGCCTCACGGGCTGCCACAGGCATGTTGGAGGTATTGGCAATCAGAGTGGTTCGATCCATCATGAGGTTTCCGGATTTTGGGTCTTTCAGTTTGCTGAAGTCTTCCAGAACTTGGGTCATCTCATTGCCTCGTTCACCGCATCCGATGTAGATAATGATATCTGCGTCGGACCACTTGGCGATCTGATGCTGTGTCATTGTTTTACCTGTACCGAATCCGCCCGGGATGGCAGCAGTGCCGCCTTTGGCGATTGGGAACAGAGTATCCAGAATACGCTGACCGGTAACAAGTGGGATGCTTGCAGGATAGCGCATCTGGGTCGGACGGGGAACACGAATCGGCCATTTCTGGGCCAGAGCCAGTTCTCTTGTGCTCTGATCCGGAAGACGAAGGGTCACGATGGTGTCCAGAATGGTGTAGGATCCGTCGGATACGACGCTTTCTACAACTGCGTCAGTAATGTCCGGTGGAACCATGGATTTGTGTACAATAGAAACGGTCTCCTGGGTTTCGGCGATGATGGTACCGCCGGATACCACATCTCCGGGCTTCACAGTTACGTGAACGTCCCAGAGTTTCTTTGTGTCAAGAGAGTCAACGCTGACACCTCGGGAAATATATTTGCCGGACTGGGCGGCAATTTCACTTAAGGGACGCTGAATACCGTCAAAAATGTTATGAATGATGCCGGGACCGAGAAGCACAGAAATGGCGTCGTCGGTTCCTACAACGGTCTGTCCCGGTTTGAGGCCTGTTGTTTCCTCAAAAACCTGTACGGTGGTCATGCCTTTTTTGAGACCGATGACTTCTCCGACCAGTCTCTCCTCGCCGACATAAACCATCTCGGAGATCTTGAAGCCGGAGTCACCTTTCAGATAGATGACCGGGCCGTTGATTCCATAGATCACGCCTGTTTTATTCATGTCTCTTTCGACCTCCGTCAAACTTGAATTCTTTCTTCAGAGCTTCCATAGAAGAGAGGAAAGAATTATCAATGAGTATATTTTTGCTTGGAATATGTGCCTTGATACCTCCGAGGAAAGATTTGGATGCAATTTCCAGGGAGATGCCGGTTTGGGAAGAAAGAGCAGACTGTTTGTTCTTGTCTTCCGGGGAGAGATAGATCTTGATCTCATCGGATTCTGCGAAATCTACGGCTTCGCGGATTTTGCGGATGAGATAGTCATCGTACTCTTTAGAAGCGGTGAAGGCGTCCAGAAGGACTTTCACCTCTCCGAAAAGTTTCTCCCGATATTCATTCTGGCGAAGATTCCAATTGCGTTTCAGACTTAATTGTTCTGCAGAGAGCACCTTGCTGATCTCGCGGGAAATATTTTCAGTCTCAGCTTTGATGGTATCTCTGGCAGTCTGCTCGTGGAATTTCTTGTAGGATTCCAGTTCCTCTGTCAGATGCTCCTTGTGAAGAGCTACGGACTGTTCGGCTTCCTCGCGGCATTCTTCTACGGTAGCGTCATAAAAATGCTGCAGTTTTTCGTCGATTGTCATATTTTCACCTGCCTATAGTTTTAATCCAATGGCTTCGTTCACATAGGAAGTGATGAAGTCAGGCTTGCGTCCGGTACCGTGACGGTCCGGAATTTCGATGATGAGAGGGGTTTTGTGATGAAGTTTGACATCATCAATCATCTCCGGGAATTCCCTGCCGAATTTTTCCGTGAGAAGGAGAATGCCGATTTCTTTGTCGGCAAAGACGTCCTCAAGGGCTTTGCGGAGTTCCTCTCTTGCGTGAACGACAACACCTTCCACACCTGCAAGACGAAGTCCTGTGTAAGTGTCCACGTTGTCGCTGATCAAAAACATTTTCATGGGTCATCCCGCTTTCTGTTGATTAAAGCTTACCAAGAATCATGAAGGAGATAATCAGACCATACAGTGCAATACCTTCGGCCATCGCAACGAAGATGATGGATTTACCGAAAAGGGACTCATTCTCGCTCATTGCGCCGAGAGCTGCACTTGCAGAGCTTGCTACTGCAAGACCGGAGCCGACACCGGAGATACCGGTTACGAGAGCTGCACTGAGATAGCCAAGACCTGTTGCAAGATCTCCTGCGGAATCAGCAGCAGCCTTTACGGATGCAGTTCCGGACAGAGAAACGACGGTTGCAACAAGAAGAATGCCGAAGAAAGAAAGGGCATTTGCAAGGATGGTTTTTTTGTAACGGGTGCGTGTTTTGCTTCCAAGGAAGAAGTAAGCAAAAGGAATCACCATACTGAGGGTTAATGCAACACCTGTAAGAATCTGAATCAACATAGACATAATCGATAATCCTCCTAATTGATTTTTTATCTTGTAATGGATTTTGAGTCTTTTGAAAAATTTTAAGCTTGTAATTAACTTTGAAGCTTCAAATAAATCTTTAAGGTTGTAATTGACCTTGAATCTTCTAATCAATTTTGAATCCTGTAATGGATTTTAAAATATATTAATTGTTTTTAATTTTGTTGAATGGGCGGAATTCACGTCCGCTGCCTTTGTAGAAACGGCTGAAAATCTCGTAGTATTCCAGACGAAGAACCTGAATACCTACGATCAGACCTTCCATGCCGCAGACGAACAGGTTGCCGAGAATGACAACGATCCAGTTCGGATTTCCCTGTTCTGCACCTGCCAGCATCATAACAACTTCCATCATGGCCGCATGGCTGACGGCGAAAGCGCCGATTCGAAGGAAGGACAAGGTGTTGGACAGATAGCTTAAGAGTACTTCAAAGAGTTCGAAGAAACTCTGTACAAAGAAGACTGCTTTCTGATCCGGCAGAATTTTGGACTTCTTTTCCACAAGGTTTGCAAGAGGCTCCTTGAGGAAGATCAGAATCAGTGGCACGATAAAGAGAATCACCAGAAGTGCAGTGCCCGGAAGGGTTCTGCCGGTGACAAGAAGGAATGCCACAAGAACAACGGAGCCGTAGAAGACGAGTCCTGCGACAGCGTTGGAATCGAACCAGGTCTTTTCCACATCACCGGCTCTTCTGGCGTTGATAATGTTCAGTACCATACAAACAAGGATCAGAAGCATACCAAAACCGATGGCGATAACGAAGACGGCGTTCAGTGTTCCAACAAAAGGTACGGTCATCATCTTGTTCATTGGCTTCAGCCAAAGAGCAGGAAGGATATCCTCGAAACCGAAGACACTTCCGTAGAGGAAACCGAAAAAGGTGGAGAAGATACCGGCACAGCCGATGATTCCCGCAAGGTCCATTTTCTTGAATTTGTAAAGAAGTCCGCCGCCGATGGCAAGGAGGAGACCCTGGCCGACATCACCGAACATTGCTCCGAAGATGAAGGAGTAGGTGATGGCAAGGAACCAGGTAGGATCCATCTCGCCGTAAGCGGGGAGACCGTACATTTTGATGTAAAGTTCAAAAGGTTTGAAAAGCTTCGGGTTGTGAAGCTTTGTCGGAGGCGTCTGGGTACGTCCCTGCTTCTCATCTCCACAGATGATGTTGACGTTAGGATCGTCCTTGATATCCTCCTGGAATTTGGCTGCATCCTCTGCAGACATCCATCCACATAAAATATAGAAGACTTCCTGATCTCCCGGAGTGCAGGCTGCCATCTTACGGATGCCGAAGAGATCGGAAGCTTCCTGAAGAGCTTCTTTTGCGGCAACCATGAGAGGGGCATTCTTTTGAAGGAAGTTCTCGCGATCCTCCTTTGCCTCGTTGATCTCCTTGTGGAGTTCTTTGTGAACGGCTTCCATATCATCGCAGGCTTCCGTTGCAGTGCCTTCGTAAATCTTCTTCAGATGAATCGGCTCAAAGTGCATGGAAGAATATACGGCTGCGATTTTGTCTGCCTGCCGTCTCGGTGCGAAGTAGATACCGTAGATGTAACGGTCATCTTCCTCGGACTGCAGGAAAACAGTGTTGATATTTTTGTACAGGTACTGTTCAAATGTTTTGTAAGATTGTTTGTCAATTCTTCCGAATTGATAACGGATGTGCTGGAAATTCTGGATTTCCGCCAGATCGTAGTCGAAATTGCGGAAGGGCCGAATCAGCTTGAGAGGCTCGATCAGTTTGGCATGCCGTTCTGAGAGCTCCTGCTGTCTGCTTCTGATTTCCTCATCTTCCTTCTGGAATTTGCTGATGAGGGAGAGAGCTTCCTCTGCAGAAATCTTCTGGGGAATACGCTTGACCTGGTCTCCGATCTCGGCACAGAAGGCTTTGGCAGCCGCCAGAGCTTCTTTGTAAGGGTCCGGTTCCAGATAAGGAGACAGAGTGGAAACATCCGTCAATTCTGTCACAGCGTTTTCCAGGTGAATCTCGTATCGGGAGAGATAAGTACTCACCATACGGTCGATATCTGCCTTAGGCCCGGTAATATTCAGGTATTTCAGTTTTTCAATCACAGTGCTACCTCCGGGTGGTTAATTGTTGCGAATATAACGCATTGCTTCCGATGGGCTGATGCCATAGCGTACGCATTCGATAGCCGTGGTCAGTCGATCGATTTCGTGTTCTTTGTGATACATGTAAGAAAATAAAATTGCTACGGAATGAGGATTCTCACGAGCTTCTTTCTCGAGAATGGATCTTAAGGTATGATTGTAAAATTCCTCCAGAGTCATCTCAGGAAGACGGGCGTGTCGTTTGCCGTAGTAGGTACGGTCATAATACTGACGAGCCTGCTCCAGAGGTTCCGTCTCTACCAGAGCCTGAATGTCATACTTGCTCAGTTTGTAGTTAACCGAAATCAGAAGAGAGTAAATCTCCTCCGGACGCATCCGGAAATACACTCTGGAACGCTGGATAAACTGAAGATTCAGAAGATCAAACTGCTCGCCGTAGGTGCGGGTCAGTTCCTCAAGATCTTTGCCTCGAAACAGTTTCTTGCGAACATTCCAGATAAGAGTGAAGTAATAAAGATCCAGGGCCATACTGTAATCAAACAGGGTTGGCGCCTGGCCGTTCTGCATTCTTTTCAGGGGCCGGTAGAATTCATTTCCTTTCAGATTGTCCAGAAACTCCTGCATGGTAGTGCAAAGAGAGAGTTTCTCGAGATCCAGCTTGGAATGCTTCTGAAAAAAATCCTCATAGGGTGCGAGATTCACAGGGTCTGTGTTCTGATGGTCAAAGAGGCGAGTGAGCAGCTCCTTCAGAATTCGAATCTCATAGCCTTTGGCGTACAGCTCCAGAAAACGGCGCTGTTCTCCATTGGCAAAATTGTAAAGTCTTGAAAAATCGGAGAAAATGGACTGGCGCAAAAGAATTTCGACATCGCCCCGGTGCAGAGAATTCTCGTCCAGAGATGACCATATGTGAGAGAACTCAGGAGTTCGCATGAGATATGCGATTACCTGAGGCACATCGGTCAGCTGAATGATTTCTTCCAGCTCAGCATCTCCGATTAGTTTGCTTTTCATTGCTCTGATTTTTGTGGAAATTCCACTGTAGGAGAGGAGTGTTCCCATTATTTTTCACATCCTTTCCGACTCATGCGTCCAGTATTTTCCGGAACAATTCTTTGGAAAGGTCTTCGTGGTGCTCCTCATAATAAGAATCCAGGTAAGACAGTGCCTCATCTGCATCTTTTTGAAGTGTTTTCAGTCGTACATCTTTCTCCTGTTCCAGGCGAGTGCGAACTTTGGAAATTTCATTTTCTGTCTCTTGATCTAGCTGCTGTTGGTATTCCCGGCGTTCATTTTCCATATCCAGAGTGAGCTGTTGTCTGGTTCGATCAGCATCGTCCAGAATACTCTGAGCGGTTGCTTCTATCTCCGACAGCTTTCGGAAAATCTGTTCCATATATACCCTCCTTTCTGAATTATACCCCTCATGATACACCTATACGAAAAAATTGTGAACAAAAAAGATTCACGAAAGTCATCCCTCAGAGAGAAAATTTTGTGCAATTTTCTAATAATTTATGATTGATGTTTAGGCAAAAAACTTATTGAAATATTGGAGGATGAGGATCGAAGCGGCTTGTGAATGTGCAGAGCATTCAGCGGTGGAGGGGTTGCTGAGACGAGGTCAAAAAATGGTTGTTTGACAGATTTTGGCTTTTTTTCTGCTCGACACTTGCGAATAAAAATAGGTTCGTGTATATTGGGGAAGACAATGTGCAATATTTATGACTAGGTAACTGCTTCGCAACTGCCGAACTCGCGCACGAATCCTCTTGCGCGAATTGCGTTTTAAGAAAGATGCCTAAATAAAATAGAAGAAAATGAGGAAAAATCCATGAGATTAAGAAATATTCCGGGGGCAAGAGAAGAAATCTCCAGGAACCCTTTTGTAATTGATGAACCGAAGGAAAAGAAGGGACACTGGAATGAGGTGTTCGGTAATGAGAATCCTGTTTATATTGAAGTTGGAATGGGAAAAGGAAGATTTCTGATGGAGCTTGCGAAAAAACATCCGGAAATCAATTATGTAGGAATTGAGATGTACGACAGCGTTCTTCTTCGTGCTGTGCAGAAGAGAGAGGAACTTCTGGAGGCAGGAGAGGAACTGAAGAATCTGTTCTTTATCCGGGAAGATGCAAGACTTCTCCCTGAAATTTTTGAAAAAGGAGAGGTGGCTGGTATTTACCTGAACTTCTCAGACCCGTGGCCGAAGGCACGACATGAGAAGAGACGTCTGACTTCCCGCGTATTTCTGGAACGGTATACGAAGATTCTTGCAGAAGACGGTGTTGTGGAATTTAAGACAGACAACCGTTCTCTGTTTGAGTTCTCTCTGGTGGAAGTACAGGAGTCCGGATGGCAGCTTCTGGCACACACCTTTGATCTTCACCACGAGGATGAGATGATGAAAGGAAATGTGATGACAGAATACGAGGAAAAATTCAGCTCTCAGGGAAATCCAATCTGCAAACTGATCGCAAAACAGCCGTAATCAATCACAGGGACGGGGCTTTTGGCACGATGCAACAGGGGATGGACGTGGAACGCAACAGGGACGGGA
>JAUNAE010000068.1 GCA_030527765.1 Eubacteriales bacterium | reverse complement strand
GATAAGATTATCTTACATCAGTTTGAAGGTTTACACAAACTTTGAAACGCTACCAGTTTATAGCAGAGTGCCTCCGCTTCTTCTATCCTGACATGTACATCCATCATGGAAATCTGGTCACCAGTCTGGTTGTTTTCCAGCCATCCATTTATTTCGTACAGTTCTCCAATTTCATCTGTATCCTCTGTAAGTTCAATCAGTGCAGAGTATACATGTCTGCATTCGATCCAGTAACAGATCATACTTTTCAATTTATCTTTATCAATACTAACACACATATAAGTCACTCCCGTCTTTACTTGCCGTCTATCTGCTGTTTTTTCAGTTTCTGTATCTCATGGAAGTTTGTATTAAACAGCTGATACATAACGGTGTGCTTTGGAATTCGGTTATCTTTTGGAATATATTTATTTCCAAATTTCAGCAGCCCACAGCCTGATGAGGAATTGCAGACATACTGAAGTAGGTTATCCGATACGCCCAGTACTTCCTGCAGAAGATCCATTTCCCTCGGTTTCTGCGATAACAGATCCACATATTCACTGTTCATCAGCATTGTCTCTACTACCTTGGAAGTCAGAAGATCGGCGATATTCTGAGTGATCGCAGTACACAGTCCTCCCAGCTTTCGCACTTCCTTCCAGATCTTTTCCAGGAACATAGCTGAATAATCGTTGTTTGCAAGATTGTGGAACTCATCAACGAACAGCCAGGTTGCCTGTCCTCTTTTGGCATTCGTTGCGATTCTGGTCCGGATATGCTCCAGCATGACGATCATTCCGATTGCAGCCTGCTCTTTTCCCAGATTCGCAATTCCAAACACAACGAAACGGTTATGGATATTTACGTTCGTCTGCTTCGAAAACATATCCAGCGAACTCTTGATAAAGCGTTCCAGTGTCAGTGCAAGATCCCTCGCTCTGGTTTCCGGCTGCATGCACAGTGCCTCGTAAAACTCATTCAGCGTCGGTGCCTGGTATTTTTTCAGTTTTTCTCCCGGTTCAGGCAGGTCTTTATATACCTGAGTTACGCATCGAAGCAGCAATGATTTATCCTGCGGTTCAATACTGTTATCTGAGATATTAGAGAAAATACTGAGCATCAGTTCCGATTTATCCTGAAGGAATGCTTTCTTGCTTCCCATATATTCCAGAGTGCCCACATCCAAAGGGTTGATATACTGGCCTGCATCCGCACCAAAATCGATGAACTGCCCACCCAGGTAATCTGCAATACCTGCATATTCGTTCTGAGGATCTATGATGATTATATCATCTGTATACCGTAAAAACACCTGAATTAACTCATTTTTTGTTTCAAATCCCTTGCCTGCTCCAGTCGATCCAAGAATGAAGCCGTTTCCATTCATCAACCCTTCTTTTCGGTTGCCTACCAGTATATTCTTACTGATCTGATTAATACCGTAAAAGACTCCGTTCTTTTCACACAGTTCATGTACCGTAAAAGGTGTAATCCCGGAAAGAGGCTGGGTAAACAACGGATACATATAGGTGACAAATCTGCAGCCAATCGGCAGAGCTGTATTGATAGTCTCCAGCTGTTCCCACCAGGCAGGTTCAAACTTAAATCCTTCTCCTTCTGCTGTCGAACAGAATGCTACGACTGCATTTTCCAGTTCCCCTCTTGAGTCAGCAGAGAGCACAGCATAAATCCCGGTATAAAACATCTTTTCATCATTTTCACTCAGAATATCCAGATATTCAACCAGCTCCTCCTGTTCCTTTTGTTTGTCATAAGAAATAGAGCTAGACCACTGCATGGCTTTGTTTCTTGCTTCCTGCTGTTTTTCAATGGCACGGCCATTCTGCATGTACAGTTCCATCAGTCTTTTCCTTGAAATATCCTGCGGGATTGGTGCTACGTCCTGGGTCAGAATGATATGAAAATCCCCGCCAGTCAGCCGCTTGATTACTTCTGTATTTATGCTGTTTGGCATTCCCGGTGCATAGAGTGCACGTACAAATCTGTGATTGATCTGTACTGTAAGTCTCCCGTTTTTACCGGACCTGTTGTGATATCAGTTCCAGGTGTTCCCTGAGTTCCTGGTGTGGTTGTTTCTTCCTTCTTCTTACCGGTCAGATCCACCAGTTCATCTTTTGGTGAGTCATACATGGTGACATGCTGCACATCCATGGTATCTGTCACTTCAAACGTAATCGTTTCGGATACTTCATAGCCCTGCGGTGCAGTGATCTCTGTTAAGGTATATTCGCCTTTTTCCAGAACTATCTCATGAGGTTCTTTTGTCGAGATCCACTCTTCCACAGTCTTTCCATCCTTGTCTTTTACCACTAGTTTTGCACCTGGCAGTTCCTCATCGTTCGTGATGTCTTTTTTGGAGATGGAAACTGTCAGTGGCTTATCATACATCGTGATTGTCTGTACTTCCTTATAACCATCTTCTGCAACCGTGAATTCAATCTCTTCTGCTGTTGCATATTTTTCCGGAGCAATCGTCTCACGTAAAATATAAGTTCCCGGAAGGAGTTTCACGGCATGCGGTGTTTCTGTTGAGATCCACCGTTCAATTTCATCCCCAGTGGACGCCTCTTCCGGTCTTTCATTTTTTCTGAAAATTACTAGTTCTGCTCCAGGCAGTTCTTTTTCATTCGTAATATCTTTCTTTGAAATGACCACATCCGGAGTCTTCGCATCGTACATGGTGATCGTCTGCTCAGCTTTATAATCATCTGACCGCACGGTGAAGGTAATGGACTCAGCAAGCAGGTAATCCACCGGTGCCTGAAGTTCTGTCAGTGTGTATGTACCCGGTTTCAGTTTCACCTTATGCGGTTCCGTTGTAGAAAACCACTGTGCAATTACATTTCCTTCCTCGTCTGTCACAGTGAGTTCTGCCCCCGGAAGTTCCTCTCCGCCACTGATATCTTTCTTCGAGATCAGGACATCCGGAATCGGTGCATCATACATGGTCACTGTCTGAACCACTTTATAGTCTTCTTCACCGATCTCAAATTCTACAGACTCTGCATACTGGTATTCTTCCGGTGCAGCAATCTCTGTAAGAACATATTTGCCCGGTTTCAGTTTCAGATAATGAGGTGTTTCCTCTGAGATCCATTTGTCGATTTCATTACCTTCCTCATCAGTCACGGAAAGTTCTGCACCTGGAAGCTCTTCCTGGGTACTTACATCTTTCTTGGATACATAAACATCTGCTTTCGGAATATCATACATGGTAACAGTCTGTACTGCCATATTTGCATCTACCGTAAATTCGATGGAGCTGGCAACCAGATAACCATCCGGTGCTGCTGTTTCAGTCAGCACATATTCTCCAACCGGAAGATTGATCATGTGCGGTTCTTCCGTAGATACCCATTCTTCCACAACCGTTCCCTCAGAGTCAGTAATAGTAAGTGAAGCGCCCGGAAGCTCCTCGTCGTTTGTGATGTCTTTCTTGGAAATATAGATCTCAAGAAGTTCATCGATCATTTCCACCTGTTGGATCTCCAGGGAATCTGTAACTGCAAATGCGATTGTTTTTGCGATTGCATATCCTCTCGGTGCCGTGATCTCAGTCAGGGTATAATTACCTGCAGGAAGTGCACTGATCAGGTGTGGTTCCTCTGTAGAAATCCAGTTCTCGACAACTGTCTCATTTCCATCTTCGTCCACGCTTCTGATTTCAAGTTCTGCGCCCGGAAGTTCTTCCATACCGGTAATGCTCTTCTTGGAGATCTGCACATGGTTAGGTACATTGGCAATACGGATCTCATAATAATCTTTGCCATCTACAAGACCATTTTCATCTACCGTAAATTCATGGATTGCAGTGTCCAGATTCAATCCAGGAAGTGTTTTTGTCTCATAGATATAATAGGTATTTTCATGAAGCAGGTCCTCCTTATGAATATGACCTTCTTCATCAGTCACATACTCTTCGCCAAGAACAGAAAAATCTGTGATTTCCAGTTCTTCTGCCAACTTCTCTTCAAGTGCTTTAACAGCCTCGTTGTGAATATCGGCAAGTGCTTTCGCTGCTTCTTTCTGCTCTGCCATCAGGGCAAGGATTGCTGCTTCATGCTCTTCTGCTTTTGCTTCCACACTGTCAGGATCACTTTCGCGAAGTTCATCCAGTTCTGCCTCACACTTCTGGATAAACAGTCCAAGTTCTTTTGCAGCCTCTTCATTCGCTGCAGCTACTTCTGTCTGCTGTTCTTCTCGGAGTGCCTCCACTGCTTCTGCTATCTGGCGTGCTTTCTCTGCATCTTTATCAGAAGATGAGAAAATTCGGAAAGTAATGCCGGAAAGGACTTCTTCTTCCTGATCCGCATTCACTTTATAAAGGTCAAATACTGTCTTTTTATTCTGTACAGGAAGATCCGCAAGAATCGTCTGTACTTCTCTGTTGAAAGAAAGAGTTCACCTTAAACGTAAACGGTTCAGCAATGGTATATCCTTCCGGTGCATAAATCTCTTTCAGTGTATAGGAACCATAAGAAAGCTTTGATGTAAAATAAATAATACCGTTGCTGTTGGTAGTCAGTACATCGGTTACGGTATCAGTCACCGTATCATACATACTGATCAGGTTGTCTTTCTCATCATAGAGTTGGAACTGCGCACCTGACAACGGGATCATGTTTCCGGTCTCTGCATCTTTCTTCAGAACTCTTACCTGCGCTGTGATCATTCCGTTATATACTACATAATTCAGCTTTTCATTCTGTTTCTGGATAAAAATGGTAGTACCTTCTTTTAAGCCCTCATAACCTTCCGGTGTGTTGGACTCAATGATCTCCCATTCGCCGTAAATGAGTGCTCCACCGGATGTGCCACACATACCGGACTCATCCGTTGTGATCACAACATCTTCCACATCATCCGCTGCTGTATAATGGAATGTAAAGGTAATACCTGCGAGTTCACCGCTGTTTACCATATCCATATAATGACGCTGTTCATCCTCGCTGCCATCTGCCAGATATTTCATCAGGCTTACATCGCCACGGATGACCATTTCCAGAACTTCATAATTACAGTTGCTGTCTGCATGAACAATCTCGGCAGCCATCTCAGAAGCATTCACTTTGATGATATCAGTATTGATGTTATAGCCGACAGCCGGAGTAATCTCTTTCACCCAGTAATCATCGACTAAAAGATCTGTGCTTTCCGCATATCCGTTTTCATCTGTGGTAATTGTCTGCAGAAGAACATCCTCACTGCAGGAAGCAGCACTGTAGATACCAAAAACAGCATCCTTGAATGGAAGTGCCTTTGTATAAGGGTTCTTTCCACCATCTTTTTCATTGATCTTCTGTACACTGATTTTTCCGTATTTTACAGGATCAGTAGAAATGATCTGAACAGGAGCAGTACCTTTTACGCTGTCCGTTGTTACATGGGCTGTATATACTTTATCGTCCATCTCATAAAGTCCGCACAAAGGTGCCTTTGTCTCTTTGATATAGTAATCCCCAATCAGATATTCTTTCACAGTGGTTGCAGTATTATCACTACCAATGCGAAGAGTCTCCAGTACTCTGGTACATGCTGCATCAGAATAAATTGTGTACTCTGCACCAACCATGGAATAAGCAGCACTTACCGGTGTGGTAGTTCCAGTATCCGAATCATGCTTCTCGATTCTAATTTTACTTCTTTTCGGTGCTTCTGGGGAAGTTGCGACAATGATCTGTTCTGCCTGAACCTTCTCCGCTGTCACTGAAATAGTATATACAGTCGGGTCGATCTTATAGAGTCCGCAGGTCGGCTCCTTTGTTTCTTTTACATAGTAAGTTCCTGCCAGATACTCTTTTGCCGAAGTTGCAGTGTGATCCGTGCCAACTCTGATTGTCTCAATTGCACTTTTACAGGAAGAATCAGAATATATCGTATACTCTGCTCCTGCCATGGAATAAGCAGAATTAACAATTGCCGTTGTTCCTGTTTCTGTATCATGCTTTTCAATTTTAATCTTACATTTCTTCGGACTTTCAGTAGATGTCACATCAACTGTGACCTCAGCTGCCGCCTGGTCAAGTGAAATAGAAACCGGATACACATTTGTATCCAGCTTATACAGGTTGCTGTCTGGTGCTTTGGTCTCTTTTACATAATAAGTGCCAACCAGATATGTTTTTGCAGAAACGCCCATATTATCATTGCCAATACGAATTGTTTCAATGGCAGATGTACATCCTGAATTGCTGTAAACAGTATACTCTGCTCCTACCATGGAATATGTGGAATTAACAGTGCTTGTCGTGTTTGTTACTGCATCTTTTTTGATAATACGGATTTTTCCTTTTTTCGGTGAATCTGTAGATACAGCCACGTTTGCTCCCGCATCTGACTTGACAGTAATCGGATATACTTTTGTGTCAAGCGCATATCCTTTTGGCGCTGTAATTTCTTTTACATAGTAGGTGGAACCAATCACATAGGTTCCTGTACTGGATGTAGCTCTTCCATTGCTGATAGTAAGCCTTTCCATCAGGCTGCTGCATCCTGCATCACTGTAAATTCCGTACACTGCTCCATTCATTGCATAGCCAGAGGTTGCTGTAATCGTACCGGTATTTGCATCGTGTTTTTCTACTGTCACAGTAGAAGAATGCGGCCAGTCGACAACTATACTGATATCAATATCATCAGTATAATAACCGAAACCAATATCTTGGGAATTTGCCAGTTTTAAGAGCATTCCATGAAAATTCAATGGAAGATTTGATGTGATTTTATAATGTCCATCAAGATTTCCTGATTTTGCCTGTGAAGCAACCAGATGGAATTTCTCTCCACCTTTCACCTGCACATTACCATTCTTTGTTGTTCCGGTTGTTTCATTCACAAGACTAACACCATCTTCAAGTGCAATAGTAATTACCCATGCCTCATTTGCCTTCCAGGTAAATGTTTCTGTCTGAAGGCCATTGGCTGTTGTAGAAAGTCCTGGAAGAAGTTCCATCGCAGATGGATCCGGCATTTCTTTCAGTGCTTCCTTAATTGCTCTTAACATATTTTTTGCAGTTGTTGAGAGTGCACCTCCAAATCCGGATTCTCCGTCATACAGATAATCTACCAGATAATGCTGCATGGCTCTCATCTGCGTAGATGGACAACCATAATTCTCCATAATGGATTTTACATTATGGCCATTAAATGTCTTATTCCAACCAGGACCACCATAGCCATATCCAAACCGTCAGGATCGTGATAACCCAGACTTGCAGTTAGAGAACCCTGGGAGTCTCCATCAATCAGAAGTACTCTTTTACCGGCTCTGGCGAGACCTGCACCGAGATTACATACCGTTGTACTTTTGGCAGTGCCGCCTTTCTGGTTACATACACAAATCACTTTACACATAATGCTTCTCCCCTTTATTAAGTTTTCAATTTGTTGACCATAACAAAAAAGGACATTCCCTAAACTTTCATTTAGAAAATGTCCTTTATAATCTTAGATTATATGCTTCAATTCACATTAAATTGGTACATCTTTTTATTATGATGCATTATTCGTTGAAAATTTGTTGTACTCGTGTTGTACTTTTCCCTTTCAGGCCTCAAAAATCACTTAAAAATCGTATTTTTTTGCACCTATTGGTTTGCCGGAATTAGTACAATTTTGCACCTGCCGGGATGTGGTTGTCTACCATCAGCAGATGGAGTTTTTCCTCACCCTCTTCGGTATGGATTGCGCTAAGCAACATACCGCAGGATTCGATTCCCATCATTGCTCTCGGCGGAAGATTTGTGATGGCAATCAGTGTCTTGCCAACCAGCTCTTCCGGCTCATAGAATGCGTGAATTCCGCTTAAAATGGTACGATCTGTGCCTGTTCCGTCATCCAGTGTGAACTGGAGAAGCTTCTTGGATTTCTTCACTGCCTCACATGCTTTTACCTTTACGGCACGGAAATCGGACTTGCTGAAAGTCTCGAAATCTACACAGTCAGCGAACAGCGGCTCGATCTCAACCTTGGAGAAATCGATCACTTCTTCTACTACAGGAGCTGCAGCTGCCACCTCATTGTTAGCCGGGGTTTCAACAGATTTTGTTGTACTTGCCGGTTTGTCGAGGGACTTCATTGTAGGGAATACTTGCTAGTGCATCTTCATATTCCCTTATATCGCTTTATTTCAAGGTTTTCAGGAATCTCCTACCTCTTCATCTAACCCCACAATACTTCATATAAAAGTACTGTTTTGTTGTAGTACACGTTGTACCTAGGGATGATTTGTTGTAGTAGCTTTGAACCTCTACAAACGGAGAACTTTCCTTCCCATTTGTATGATATTCATGTTAGAAGAAGTCAATCTTATTGGCCAACTCTTCTAACGATTCCTGCTTCTTGTTAAAATTTACTTCTGTGTAAATGTCTAACGTTGTCTCAATGTTCTTGTGTCCCATAATCTCCTGGATGACCTTCACATTCATATCACTCTCACAAAGACGAGAACAAAATGTGTGTCTTAATACATGACATGAAAAATGAGGAATGATTACCGGTTCCCTATGCTCTCTCTTGGCATCAATAATTTCCTTCGCATTATACGCTTCGTAAATTCTTCTGATTGCCAGATTCACACAATGAGGATTATGGAGTGAATCCAACTTGTTTGAAAAAACAAATCCTGTATACCCATCCAACTCATAAGTACAAAAACCGTCTCTCTTCTGTCTATCGTATTCATTCTGCAAAGCATCATATACAGCGCCCATCATAGGAATATGTCTCACACCAGCTTCTGTCTTCGGTGCTGAAATACCAAAACTTGCAACACCGTTTCTCGTATAGTAGGTTGCTGAGTGATTCACGCTAATACTACGCTTCTTAAAATCTACGTCCTTCCAAGTAAGACCTGTGCATTCTCCAATTCTCATTCCAGTTCCAAGTAATGTTGCAAATAACGGATACCAGTGATAATACTCTGGAAATGTCTTCACAGCTTCAATAAATGCTTTCTGCTGTTCAACTGTAAGGGCATGTCTGATACCCTTATTCTTTTTACTATTCTTCTTGATTTCCGCCATCACACCATCAGAAGGATTCTTTCTGATAATGTCATCCCTGACTGCCATATCGAATATTGGATGTATTACTGTGTGGATAGTCTCCAACGTATTGACCGCAATATCCTTATCATTCAGCAAATGATAATAGAAAAGCTTTACATCCGTATACTTTACATCAGCCAAAAACTTATTACCGAATTCATCTCGAACAAATCTGTCATACATGTACATATAGTTGGATCTCGTAGTAGCTCTAAGATTATACTTGGTACTCATATATCTATCGAATGCCATGTTAATCGTTGCATGACCTCCAACATAATAATCCAATCCATCCATCTGCGCACGCATTAAGTCTTGTTCTTTCTCTCTCAGTGTAAAAAGATCTTTGGAATATGCGTAACAACGTTTTCCATAGGGATCAACATATGTGTATATGTACATCCCATCTAATTTTCTTTGGCTCTCTCCCTTCTGAAGAACTCTACCTTTGTTGTCCTTCCTCTGTTTGACTTTTGCTTTTGCCATTCTAATCTCTCCTTTCTAGGAAAGGAAAGAAATTCTTCCGGTTTACTTTTCGGTTTCTTCCTTATTATAAAGAAGTTCTAAACCATCAAGTACAACCTGCGATATGGTTTTATGATGCTCCGCTGCATACGTCTTAATTCGCTCATGGTCTTCAAGAGTAACACGAACGCCAAGAACACTCTGCTTCGGATTCTCTACTGGCGGTCTGCCATCTTTGTTAGCCATAAGCTCATTCACCTCCGAATCATCATAACCATATTATATACCATCTTCTATAAATGTTCAACATTTGTTTAACATTTAATAAAATTTTTATCGGTACAATCCAGCCAGATCCGGAATATATTTCTTTGCCATCCCTTCATAATCTCCAGGTATTCTAAACTGTTCAAGGTATGCTTCAAAGATATCCGTATTTACAAGCACTTTGTTTCCCATCTTGTAAGTAGCACCGGCTACCTTCGCATGTTCCTGAACTCTTGTAAGACCCATACTATAAAGTTCTGTTGCTTCCTTATAAGTAACAAATCTTTTACGTACCTTCGGATCAGAGAGATTCTGTTTCTTCTGTTCTGTCATACAAAAAGCTCCTTTCCATAATTAGTAAGGTCTACTCAACCTTCTAATATGTACTTGGAGCCTGAAAATCGTGATTACAGAAAAGTCTACAAATATTTTTTTGCTAATGCTGTATAATCTATTTTTTCACTCGGTGTAAACATCATTTCATGTCAATATGCTTTAATATATTATTCATTAATTATTTACGTATTTTCCATAAAAACTAAAAATTATGTTGCTATAATTATTACAAAGAAAAGTCCTCTCAATCAGAAAGGACTAAGCCTATGAAGAATAAAAATATGAACCGTAAACCCGATTACGATTTCATTTTCAGTGTTGTATGTATCATATTAATGGTGCTACAAATCTTTCTCCAGATGCTTGGTTTGAGATGATGCTCATAGTGATGTCTTTCGTGCGTAAGGAATATACTGATATCAACTGTTAACATCTCTAAGATTGACAGGACTTTTCTTCTATCATTTTTTCAATATTCCCGGAGCCAAATTCCCTGCGGAATCTATACAATACTCATTTTCTTTATTAAGCAAAAATCTTGATTCTTGTTCTGAATCAAACTTAAAGCCAAAGGCCTTTAAACTTCTTCAGATACAAATGATTAATGTATCACTGTATTAAAACGCCGAGTCTTTTTATAAACAGATATCAAATCTCATCTCTTAACTGTCTTGCCAAATCTGCAATCCATGTTCCTGGTAAATCATTAATAATCTGATTAAGTAAAGAAATAGCCTCGGATTTATTAGCCGTACCTCGTTCCAGCCTTTTTTTTAAGTCTTCATATGCAGCTTCCGCTGTGTCAACGCTCGTAAATATTCTTGCCATATTGACCTCCTTTTTGTGCCTCATAATCCACTTATTCTTATAACATTTTCTCTAGCTCTTTATAGTCCGTTTTTCCATTGGGTCTTAATGGTATATCATCTACAAAGATATATTTCACTGGACGATTATATTCTTCCAGATTTTCATTTATATATGTCTTTATCTGTTCTTCTGTGCCAAACGAATTCTTCAATATTTTGATAAATGCAACTGGCACATGCTTTCTATCCTTGTCATCTATTGCAATAACCGCACATTGATTAATATACTCACAATTGCTTAAAACATGTTCTATATAATCCGGATATAACTTAACCTGCGCATTATCTACCGGATCTATTGTAATCTCAATTCTCTTAATCCTACCTACAACGTATATAAAACCATCTTCATCAATTTTTCCAATATCCCCAGTGTGAATCCATTTTTCATCATCTACAAATTCAAAAATTTCATCCGAAGCCACACTATTATTGTAATAGCCTAACATTGCACAAGGAGAATTAATTAATATCTCACCTTCTTCACCATACCTTAATTCATTGCCAGTCTCAGTATTGATTATCTTCATATTTACCAGGCAAAGAGGAATGCCAACACTATCTCTTCGCATTACCCCTTTCATTTCAGTCGTACTGCACGCAGCGGTTTCTGTCATACCATATCCAGCAAAAATATTACCATTGTAATTATGCTGTCTAAAGAACTGATCCACTTTTTCCTTGTATTCTGCTTCTATCTTTTCGCCGCCCAGCTCAATCATTTTTAAGAAAGATAAATCCATTTTCTTTATCTTGGATGACTCCATGATTTTGTCACAGAAAATATGTCCACCTGCAAACAAATTAGGCTTATATTTGATAAATTGTTTAACAACAAAATTCGGCTCAGGAGAAACCGATAAAATCAAGCAAACTCCGTTGCATAATGGCATATGTGCTGTCAATGAAATTCCAAAAGCAAGAAATGGCGGTGCTGGGGTAAGCATTGTTTCTCCCACATCCATTCCAACATCAACATAATGTCCCTGATACGCCAAGGCGTTAACCGCATCATTAGTCAATTCTGCTCGTTTGGGGGTCCCCGTTGTACCCGATGTAGATATTACTACAGCAATCTTTTGACCAGCATTGTCTATAGGTTCACCCCCGTTTAATGTCTGTTTATTTACAAAACCTGAAATTTCGTTTTGACTATCAACATTATTCTTAAGTTTGAACTTTTTCTTCGCTAGGAACCTCATCGGCATTGGCATCATCGAATAAGTTCGTGCTAGAAAAACTTTCTCTACTCCACCTTTTTGCAATGCATCAATGTATTTATCATATACGTTATCTATGACCACGGCATATTTCGACTGATAAACTTTAGCGATTTCTTCTATCTTATCCTGCGATAATGTGATATATTCCATGCAAGCTATCGCGCCAATCTTATTTAACGCATATATGGAACACAATATCTCTGGCGTATTTAATCCTAATACTATTACTCTCTCGTCAGCTCGTATACCTCTTTCATAAAATCCTGTTGCTATGTTGTCAATCATCTGAATCATTTTGGAGAATGTAATTTTATTCCCAAAGTAGCTTAATGCATATGATTCCATATTATTGGCATTGCTGTTTACTAAGCTCTCATACATAGTTTCATGTCTGAAAGTTTCTCTCTTCTGAGCGTAATACCTTAGCCAAGGCTTATCTACCGATGGATACCCTGTCTGTCTGTCTGTCTGTC
>JAUNAE010000531.1 GCA_030527765.1 Eubacteriales bacterium | reverse complement strand
GTGATGCCGTGAAATCATTCACGATAGTGACATTGCTGATTTCAAGCTTTGGTCCTACCGGCAATTTTCCGTCTGCAGGATTCATTGTAATCGTGAACTCCTGCGCATTTGCATTAAGCGGTTTGCCGTCTTGATCTGTCTCTGCCACATAATAAACAATCTGTGCGTCTGCATCATGTCCAAAATCGACGCTCATTTGTACAGAAACCTCACTTGAGTTTTCCAGCTTCAGCTCCAGAACCTCAACAAGATCTTTCAACGTCTTATCCCGGAAGAGTCCGGCATAGAAAGTTCTTGTCGTTGGAAATGGTGCCCGGTTTTTAGTGGTCTTCTTAATTACCTCAAGTTTACCTGTATAATAATATCCATCCGGAAGATCCCCATCAATCGTATTTCGATAAGTCAGAGTTCCCTCCGGCTGCTGCCTGGTGATAGTGACACTCTGCCCCTCCGGATATTCTGCCGTATATTTCAGGTCGTCTACTGTGATACTGGAAATCACCGTTCCCTGTCCGTCTGTCTCTGCCACATAATATGTCCTGTCTGTCTCCAGATTTTCAAAAACTACCGAAGCATGGTCATTATTCTTAATCACAAGCGGAAGTTCCTGCGTATTCGGCGCCATCTGCGTACAATTCTCATCAAGGAACAGCCCCACATAGAAAACCAGTTCCTGATCTACCGGCGGATAGAAAGTAATATTATGCTCCTTATCATACAAATACTTCGTCACTTCAATCCGGCCATTTCGATGTACCATGACAGGCTCCGTCTTCGGCTGGCTTTCCACTTCATACTGCCAATGATTGCCCTCCTCAGCCACTACCGGCAGCGGAACCGGAATCAGTGTCGCACCAATCGGATCCACGGAATACTCTTCGTTCGCACCATCTGCCTGATAAAGAAGGTACATACCTGGCGCCAAATCTCCAAAGCTCACATTTCCGTTCTCATCTGTTGCGAGAGTTGTCTCGGATCCCTCCGGCACCAGACCCATCAGTGTCTGTGCAGCTGCTATTGATTCCGAAGTCGTCATTCCCGCAAACACAACTTCCGAAGAGGCAAAAGCCTCCAACAAAGTATAATCTGCTGATCCGCCATTCACAGCCACATCGGCTACACGCACCAATTTCACAGGTACGTTTCCAAGAGGTTTCACAGCTTCCGCTTCATCCTCAATCCATGGATCACGGTAATTCATGGCAACGATGAGACTGCCATTCTGTCCTTCGGTCAGTGCAGGCATCCGATCAGCTTCCGAGGCACTGGCAAAAACTGCTGCCAGACATGTCAGAATTACAGCCAGACATAAAAACATTCCCCGAATCCCGGCTCTTTTTTTGCTACTCTTCTTCATGCATCTCTTCCCTTCTCTGCTTCTTCTTTCTTCTACGTGCCCGTGCATCCAGAATCAAATTCAAAATCAGCAGGAATATGATAAATATCACAAGTCCACCAACCAGCAATGTCTGGGTTCGGTTGGATTTTTCCAATGGATTGCGGATAATCTTCCGGTTCGCTTCTCCTGCAGCCTCCTCCGGCACATACTCCGTTCGTCTTCCCCGGACAAGCAGCCGGTGTGAGTTCACTCCATAAGGAGTACAGGTCACAAGAGTCACCAGATCCTCCTCTTCCTCAATGGCCAGTGCTTCCGTCTCCTCAGGTTTCACAGTCAGAATCTGATCCACCCGGTAAGCAAGTGTTTCGTCCAGCACCTGAATCAGAAACAAGTCCCCTTCTTTCATCTGATCCAGATCCGTGAACAGTGCTGCGCTGGGCAGGCCTCGATGCGCTGACAGCACTGAGTGACAGCCTGCTCCACCGATGGGAAGGCTCGTACCTTCCACGTGGCCGCACCCGTTTTCCAATGCCTCCGGGCCGGTTCCGTGATAAATTGCAAGCTTCACATCAATCTTTGGAATCTCTATATATCCCATGATCTCGTTTCCCATAGGATTCAATATCTGATCATAAGGATGACTCAGAATATATTCCTCTGTCTCCTCATTATAAGCGGTACGAATTACATTCACCTTGTGCTGGGCATTGTACTCCCGCGCCTCTGCCCACACACGGGAAAAATCCTCCTCTTTCATCTCTTCCACAACATTGCTGTAGGTGGATATCAGTCGCTGATTGCGATACCGATTCCACTGATCGCTGATCGTCGGATAGAGCAAAATCCCCAAACCGACCAAAAAACCAACAAACAGGAACAGATAACTTAGGACGGAAGATTTCTTTTTCTTTTGTTGCTTTTTATCCATTCCCCAAGTATCCCTATACTGTATTTCCTTCTATTTATTTCATTCGATTTATTTTGGTTCTATTTACTTTGG
>JAUNAE010000067.1 GCA_030527765.1 Eubacteriales bacterium | reverse complement strand
AAAATTATTTTCGAAGCAAACATCAAACTGCTGTCTTGATCGGAAGGTTCCGATCAGAACATCTCTCTTCTCCCAATCAACAACTGCAAGCTTCTCTTCGATACCACGAGGCAGTGTTGTCCTTTCAAACGCGGACTCTTTGGAATCAGAGATCAACTCATCAAGAAGCTTCTGTACCAGAAAAGTTGCCCCTGGAAGGAATGGGAGGCCACCAATATTAACACTCTCAATACTCTTATAAAAATGATGCTGTTTATAAAGTTCCTCATCGTCATAAGGGAAGAGAATATAAGCTCCAAACATCGTTTTCTCAAACGTAAATTTAGAAGCCTTGTTTTCATAAACGATAGAGTCTCTGTATCGATGCATCGTATTGATATCATCCACCTTCGGTCCTGGATTATTATTCGGATCCGGATAGAAAGAACTCTCCGGCTCTTTCTCAATGCGATATTTTGCATCAAAGACATATTTGTAGGATACTTCTGTACCCTTCTTTTCAAGTTCAAGTACATTATCCGGTTTCTGGTTTACAGTCTGAGTCTTTGTTTCGCCCGGATTATAGACCAGCGTGATCTGCTCACCGGTTTTCGGATTGATAAACCGTGCTTTCGAACGTTTACCCTTAACCAAGGTTATCGTAATACCACTATTGTCAATTCTAATGATATCCGGCGATACCAACTGATATTGATTTTTCAGCAGAGTAAATAATTTGATAAAGCACCAGTACTCGTATAACTGAGCAGTGTCTTTTACAGAGATTCTGAAGAAATCTCCATGAACAGAAAGTCCTCTCTGCATCATGAGATAATATTTGTATAATTCTCTGTAACCCGGAGCCATACCAAATACCAGCGACATACTCTGTGCTGCGGAATACTCAGAAACCTCACGAAGAAAACTGGTATTTAATACATTACGTACTTTTTGAATCATGCGATCAGCTTCTGTAAGCACTGTTTCTTCCGGATTCTTCACCGACTTTTTATATCTGATGATAAAGTCCTCCAGTTTTCTTATAGTAGCCTTCAGAATAAACTTTACAAACCGATTTTCATTAGTGTCATAGGTAATCTGCTTTCTAGCTGACAGCACACGATCAATTACCAGATCACCTTTCCCATTCAATGCTACATTCGCTTGGTGTGACATAAGCCACTTCTCAGATTTCCGATCTGTTCTCTTAGCTTTGTATTCTGGAACGATGGTATGCTCGGTAATAAGTTTATGGTGCGGAACTGTGGTAATCCGCTTGGCAGCATTCATATACTTATCAAAAATCATGGAGATAATTTGGAAGAAAATCGCCGGGACATTATTCTGCTTATCTCCAATCGCAAATTCCTGATATGTCTTCTGCATAAAGTCGATTGCAGCCGCATATACCATATCGGACACATCAGTGATCATACGCTGGTAATCTTCTTTATATGTGATTTTGGAAGGATATATTTCAATACGAAGGACCACAACTTTTCTGCCATTGGCAGTAATCTCCAGATCTGTATATCCGACAGAATTCCCAAAATTGATAATTCCTGTGATCAGAGTATCGTTGCCCTCAATAACAGGACCAATCTTTTCTCGTATTAAATAATTTTCGTTCCAGAAGTGAATAGCTTTTCCGGTTCTGCTACTGACAATCAGCTCATAGTCCGTCTGCTCAAAAAACAAAGGTGCCACATTAATTGTCTGCGCAGAATACCTACTTCCATTATCAAAGTTCAAATCGATGTTCTGTATTCCTACTTTAACTCGCTCCAGACCGAAAGATGTGATGGCAACAGAAGAAGACTGCTCGTCTGCACGGGCAGCTACTGCAGTCTGTATCTTCTTACTTTTAATTACCAAATCAATATCTGACGTTCTGATTTCAAGCAATTTATCAGAGCCAGTAGGAAGTAAAGCCATCCTCTTCGAATCTCCTCATCATATAGCAGATCTTCTCTGCAGATTTTCTATACTTGCAGTCTTTTGTTTCAATATATGCCTGCATCTGTTCACTGACAGAAGCCTGGCTAAGACCGGTATAATCGCCGGCACATTTTTTGTATAATTCGCAGAGCATATCTTTGATTGAAGCGCTGCTACCCTGAATTCTCGGAAGAATCTTCTGCATGATTTCATTATCAAAAGCAAGATCCGTATCAAGCAATGCAGCCTTCTTATTATTCAGCATGTAGAACACGATTTCATCTCGAACTCGATAACCTACATGAGCCTGAGCCCCCTGCAGAATCTTATTAATTGCCTGAAGTTCAATACAAATATCAGAAACAAACTGTCTGTCCTCAACATCAATATCTGACATCAATGTAATATAGTCTGTCTTCAGGAAACTGTTTCTGCACTTATGAGCCTCTGTTTCCTCCGGAATCTCAGAAAAATCAGGCACAAGATCTACATATGAAAACTCGATAGTATTCGCACGATCAAGGACCTTCTTGCTGAATGGGAAGGTGGTCTCATCCATATTTACAGTTCCGATCACATAGAGGTTCTCAGGAAGAACAACTTTTCCGTAGGTATCTGCTGCAGCTTTATCAAGAATGATTTCGTCTGTAACAACATAACCATCTTCTCTGTGTCTGGTTTCTATAATTGACAAAAAGTCGCTAAGATAATATTCCACGCGCGCCAGATTCATCTCATCCAAACAGAGGAAATACGGTATGTTAATATTCTCTGGCTTAGCAGCTTCATGAATATAATCAATAATAGCGCCCGGAACAAACTCTCCCTTCAGATTTACATGTCCAAACAGATCTGAAGAATCTGACCAGTCCGGACGTACTGAAACCAACTTGTAATTTGCTCCGATTGCTTCAGCGAATAACCTAACCAATCTGGTTTTTCCCGTTCCGGAAGTACCTGCGAGAATTACAAATGGTTTTGACTTTAAGCTGAGGTAGAAGTTTTCAATCAGTTCATTATCATAACTGAAGCCTTTAGACGCAATGTACTCCTTAATCAGCTTCATGCTATCTTTAATTGATAATTCCTGCACTTCTTCCTCACCTTCTTTCAAATATCGCTCTATTCCAAATTCTTTTAATGCATCATATAATTCCGGACGGATCCGCCATACATAGTTTCCAGGTTCGTCACTGCTTGCGGCTCTCCCCTGGAACAAAATCGGCCATACTTGATTTTTATCTTTATCGCCAACGCAATATGGAAGATCAAGCTTATTCTTTATCTTGCTCGCCAGTTGAACACCTAACGATGCTCTGTAAAAATCGGAAGTCTTTCCATATTTCTCTTCCAACTGTCTACAGGTCGCCGTTCCACCAAAATCATACATAGCCGCTATAGCAAAATAGGCATTCTCCGTGAAGGTCGTTCCATCTTCAAGTAGTTTCAGCCACTGATCTTTCGAAATGGCTGGATTGTATTCCACTAGAGACGGCCACCAGTTATCCATGGCATCTTGCAAAGATAGATAATAATTTTTATAAATTTCAATATACTCCAGCAAATCCTTTTTCAGCTTTTCATCATCTGGAATATTCTCCAAAGTATATTTTTTATAACAAATACAACCTGCATTATATGCTGGTGAACCAGTTTCGACATTATCAATATCGATTCCCTCTGTAATACAGAGCTTTTCCCTAATTGATTGTGCTCTATTTCTTAATTTATCTAACGTTTTATTTCCACTAGAGGAAGCGATTCCAGTAAAAGCCAGTTTTCCATCTGAAGAAGAGCCTTCTTGGGCAACATCGGTTGCCCCTTGATTAAATGTTAGATACAACTCCTTTGTATCCTTATTCAATAGATATACAATATAGATCCCTTTTTGAGCTGATTTAGTAATTCTTGTATCAAAAATAGCAATCCATGGAACATCAGTCCATCGGCCGGCACCAACACTTCCTTTGATGTAATATGTTTTATCAGCCATAAATGAACTAATATTATTTACGATATCTTTTCTTACTAAACTTCCAAATGGTCTTTTGAAATTCTCTGTTTGCCTAGCTTCAGATAGCTCGGTAGAATATTTGTCCATAAATTCAGAGAACAAATCTCTTAAATTATTCTTTGACATTTATATCACCTTTTCATTCACGCTTATCAGATCAATCGTTCTCTCTGATTATGCTATATTTTGAGTAACGCCCTCTATTGATAAGTCGAATTTTCCCTTCATCAATGAGTTTCTTAATCAGGTACCCCGCTTGATTAACGGATATCATCCCCAAGGACTCCATTACATCTCGTTTTGTAAAATATTCTCTTTCTTCGGCCATTCGAATAACCACATCTTTTTGCCCATCACTCATTTTATCAAAACAACTCAGCATAAACATTGCCATCGTTTCGATGACTGGTATCGTAACTGAATTACCAAACTGCTTGTATTGTTGAGCCTTGGTTGTCTTCTCTGGAAAACTAAAAGTATCAATACCGTTCTTATCTACAAATGCATATCCTATAAAGCCCTGTAGACGTCCCCACTCTGTGGGTGTCATTACGCGGATGCCTTCATTATTCAATGGTGTTTTCTTTAATCCAACCATTTTACCGGCCACACCGGCTTTAGGCTGGTATATTAAATTTCTTTCTTTGCCCGAGCCCCCTGTTGCTAAGATAGTGCTAGCAATTGGATGCTCAATACCCGGCTCATTAACAACCATGTACCCAAAACCGTGACCTTTTGCTTTTTCACGTACCTTATGTTTTTTTAATGTATCCAGATATCCCTGAGCCATATAAAAATCATCATCGACAATCGGCTCCAAAATATCCGATAAATCTTTTGCTATACAATTCGTTCCATTTTCAGGAAGGTCTTCATTAAGCATTTTTATTGCTGCACCATACTGTTTCTTGCTAAAGGCCATAATATATGCTCTTGGTCGGTTTTGTGGCAAACCAAAATTTTTAGAGTTTCGAATAAATGATTTCCTTGTATAGGCATATTCTCCATTTTCATCTAAGGTAACTCCGATAATTCTATAGCCTAATTCATTCTCTAAAATATTAACAATTGTTTGTATCGTCCTGCCGCCATCATGCGAAATCAGGTTTTCAACATTTTCCAAAAAAACCGCTTTAGGTTGCGTTCTGGAGATAATATCCGCAATCGAAAAGAAAATAGTTCCTTTGGTTGTATCTCGAAAACCCATTTGTAAACCGGCTCTACTAAATGTCTGACACGGAAAACCTGCCAGCAAAATATCATATTCTGTATTTGCTACCTTTTCTTTAAACTCCTCTGAAGTTAAATCATTTTTAGGATTATCTCCGTATAAATGTTCGTAGGTAACACAAGCATATTCATCTATTTCTGCAGACAACACATTTTTAAATTTTCCAGTCATTTCAAATCCGCGTCGGATTCCTCCTATGCCCGCACACAGATCTATTGTTTTATATTCCATGCGATTACCTACTGTCCCTTTATTATTTTTCCATCTATCCCATCTAACGTAATGGTATATGTGATGGTTTCTACCCCTTTGGGAAGCATACCTCCAACAAATGAGGATTCTCGAATTGCAGGGAAATCATCATCTACGTCATAAATAATCATTGCGTGTAAATCATAGCATCGTTTTCTAGATGACTTCCTCTTTTCCAAGCCTAGCTGTTCTAATTTTTCATTTAGGTCATTCTTGCTATATCCATATGTAACTAATTCATCCACCAAACCATCTATACAATAGCCACTTGTTGCAGGTTCAAATTGACACAAAACAAGTTTAAGCTTTTTCCCATCCGGCGGATCCAATTGAAAATGATTACTCAATGTAATCTGCCTTTTCTTCCTGGCAATTGTTGATTTGACTTCATAATATGTCAAATCGCAATCTATATCATATGTAGCGGAATTTGGGCCATTCCAAACAGCCTGCTCCCCAACCTTCGCCAAATAAGCCAATGTATAAAGTTCTCCTAACGCATCATAAACCCTGTCATCGACGTTGCGGTTACCAAGCAATTCTTTCCATTGCATCCACCAAGAAACTGGATTCGCTACCACCTCTTTACGAAAAACTCCTTGTTCTCCTGGTAAAATTAATTCGGCACATAAGGTCGAAAACGGATATTTTATGTCATATCTGTCGGTTGTCAGCAATAATACATTTTGTTGCTCTGATCCATTAAGATAGATCAACTCATTGTACAATCTGGCTCCGGAAAAACATTCAGAAACCTCTACATTCTTTTCCAGCGGAATAGCTACACCGTATAGCTCATTTGTCTTGATCGTCCAAGCGGGATAGCCGGCATCAAACAATTCAACTATTTTTGTGGCGTATCCCTTTGCCGAGGTATCCCAGTTTGTAATGATTTGTTGTGCCAGCATATGGTCCACTCTCCTTACTCTTGTGATTGTTTAATCAGTCTTTTTACATAACCGCGTTCTGCTCCATCTGTAAGTGCAGGCTCAACATTCCTGCAATTTACTAAATTTTGTTTCTGTATTCTGTTAAAAAGATCTGCGGATTTATTTTTTACGGATGAATATTCTTTCATCAACGCTCGGTATAACGGAAGTCGATATCCTTTGCCAGGGCGTTCAATAAAATCACTGATAGTATCAGTGCCAAAATCTTTTATTACTCTATATGTGGCATTTTCGGTTCCTTGCCAAGCCAAATGAATGTACCACCACAAAGTCTTTAACCAAATTCTACGTGTATGAAGATAAAACCGTTTAGGATTTAATCTATGGCCTTCGTTCTGGTCCTTTTTACTTGGAGGATATCTTAAATGCGTGATATCAGGAAAAACCTTGCATGATAAATATCGCCAAATATCATCATCATTTGCAAGAACTGTTGTAAATCCATTCTTTACATTAAGAACAGAATACAGACATAGTCCAACGCGTATGTCAATCTCATAACCGCCGAGAGCCTTGTATTGTTCATACGTATCAATAACTTTATTTCTCAACTCAGCATATGATCCATCATAATCGTCAACTATATGTTTATTCCATTGAGCAATCAAATCGGAAAAAGCAGCATCAGACAATCCATCTATATTCTCAACAAACTCTTTTCCCTGAGCTTTTGTGAATTTTTTGTACTGTATCATTACTCATCGCCTCCGCGTAACATTACCTCAATGTTTTGACGAATTGACTTCTGAAGAGAGTCAATAGATTCATACTTCAATGGAACACTGCAACTGATATAAAAATAATATATAATCTTTGATATGCTTCCCGGCTCCAAATTCACGTCGTTTAATGTATCATTCAAGTATCCCATATCATCTATCTTCTGTATTATCATCAAGTATGCAGTACTTATTATTTCTATAAGTAATTCAACATTCTTAATTGTGTCTCCGACCTTGGGGCAATAATCATAGTGAGAATTCAAATACAGACAAACACAGTCCTCATCGAATGAGTCTTTTCTTGGATCCTCCCATTGCTTAAGTTCAAGCCACCAAAGCGGTTGTCCACTCTCCTTGATATCCTTAATCGGGAAATCCATATACATATTATCAAAGCTAAGGGAAATGACGTCTATGTTTCCTACAGTTACCCCTGCTTCATTAATAAGATGCTTCTCATCATCAGGAACCATTTCTGCAGCTTTTTTTATGTACACAACCGTTTCTAATGACAAATCACCTTTTATTTCACCTGCTGGAAATTCATGTAAGAAATTATATATTTCTGCGTTCCCTCTTTTCACAACAGACGTTGGCATAATATATCCCATTTGAGTCAGTTCACGATTATTCCATATAATACAAATACCAATTTCCGCAGAACTGCATGAAATCCCATCCTTCCCCTTAAATGTTTGAGGATATTCAACAGTAACCTGTCTAATAATTCGCAATCCATCCGACTCAATCTTCCAACTTTCCAGACTATCTTCTAACTTGATCGTATTTTTGCCTTTTGCCTTTAGTGCATGATACGCCCCTTCAATCAGGTAGCTGAATTCGTAGTTACTGCAGTAACAGCCTGCATCTTCCAACATTTTTTCATTTATCGTTGGATAGAAAAACAAGTTCTCCATATTCTACCTCCCCTACGAATTTTTAATCTCTTTGATTGCACACACATATTTTCGATCTTCCGAATAAATGTGGATGGTTCCTGATACAACCGCATTATTGATTGTGTTGGTAATTCTGACTCCCCCATAGTTGAGTCCACTTTTTGTCTTTAACAATTCTATTGTTGTGTATTCACTACTAACCGCAGGAGAGTGATCCGTACATTCTTCACTTATCTGTAGCGTCGAATTGGAATTGGTTGCATAAGTCGATACAGACTCTATTTTTGTTATTTGTATCGGAAAATGTTTACTAATATTATCTTCCCATGCACCAGCATCTATTACACCAGTTTCCGTTTCAATAAATAATCCTAAATCAACACTCTTACGATTATTTTTGAATGATAATTCAAACTTCAATTCAATACCGTCATCTTTAATGGTAGGAATGAGACCAATCTGTAAATTATCAGATTTCCCACCACCGCCAGATCCACCGTTTCCACCTGAACCACCAATTTTTTTGCCAAAGCCCATTTTAGGTAGCAATTTACGTCCAAGTTTTCCCGACAGCTTGCTAGCGGTTCCTTCTACCGGAACTTGTTCTTCGCTTTTTAACCCCGAATTAATTTTAGCAACAACCTGCGATTTTATATTTGAAACAATAGTTAAGCTCGATTTATCATCCCAGTCCATATGGTCTGACTTTTCACATTTTCTTAAATATTCTCCAAATGATTTTCCTGCATATTCCCCAATAGCCGAATCTTTTTTTAGTTTCAACGAACAGTTCGGCACATAAAAAGCTATTACAAATTCTTCATCAGACTCTGGCTTAATCAACCCTTTTGCCCATTTGCCATCAATTTTATAATCTAAAACCAAACCTGGTGTTCTGGCAAACATAACAATCGGATCGTTCAGCGGACTCTTACTAAACAAGCGCAAATAGGTATATGGCTTAATCATGCTACCATTCGTTGACAATTCCGCTTGTTTTATTCGAACATAAGCAACATGACCTGACTTCTGTCCCTCAACACGCTGTGAAGGAACTGCTACACATGCAATATCATTGAACTTTTCAGATACGTATTTCAAATTAGCGTTTGCACTAAGTGCTGCGGTATAGAGTTCCTGGACCAATTGAAAAAACGGTCTCATTGTATCGTCTTTTATAGCATTCCCATTAACCCTCACAGCCAACCATTTCTGCTGAGAAATCTCTGTTAAATGTTTGTTAAAAATCTTTGGTGCATACCATTTCTGAATTGCCAATTCCAAATATTCTTCAACGCTATCCTTCCAAGAACACATAGCTTTTTCATCATCAGAAATGCCGCATTCATCTGGGAAAATGCCTTCCAACAATTTTATTCTATCCACATAAGGGATAATTATCGATGTTCCTGTCTGTCCCTTTTTAAATCGCTTTACTCCAAATATATCTAATATCTCTTGTATCTCTTCTGGATTTGTCAATGGCAATAATTCTTTGGGATAAGCAGGGTCCTTTTTTCCCCACCAAGCTCGTCCAACCGAATCATTTTTTATCTCCTTAAGCAGTGATGTACTTTCAGTTTCATGCTCTGTTAAACTAAATATTAATCGTTCTTCACTTCCACAATCCGACTCTATTTGAGAATAAAAAATGACTAACCCAATACCAACTCTATAATAAACACTCTTTCCATATCCCCAGCTGCCACCAGCTTCCCCAGAACTTGATCCCGTTTGCTCTTTTCCTGTGTCAAATACAAGCTTAAAATAATTACCATGGTCTTCTCTATCTAATTCACTTAACCGTACCGGCCCAGTCAAACCCGAAGTTCGCATATCTCTTATTTCAAGATAATCCGCACTGGCAGCCGCGTATCTTTTATTCAAAATTGACATTAAGCTTGGCATGGTAGCATTAAAAACACTTGGAGAAAATACGCCAACGTTAAAATTAACATCAAAACGTTCATCATCTTGTCCCAATGACGCATCTGAGCTGTTTTGTATTGCCTCTCTAACAAGCAGATCCAGTTCCGGCAAACTGTCATTTTGCAGTGCTTTTAATGCTCCGCTTCCGTACGAAACACCGTGGTCCATTGTTTTTATAAGTTCATCTAGCATTATTCTTCTACCTCGGAGTGCTTTGGTATATTTATGCGAATTGATCTAGCATGGTTCCCGCCGATACCGTCTCCGGAAATGATTATACTCATTCCGATAATGTCGTAATCTGCATCCATTTTCAAACGTCGCACTTTAGTTTCTCCACCATCTTTTTTAATTCTATAAATCAGCAACAAAGGTATATCATCCAACTGCAACTTTGAACGTTTAGAAACAATATCCTTTCCGCTTTTTATAGTATCTTCTAATATTTTCTTCTCTTCTGGAGTAAGATTCTCAACATTTACATCTGCCAATGCATCACGTCCAGAACGCAAAGAACCAATATCGATCCACTCGGGAACGCTCTTTTTTCTTGTACGGACAATCTGACCGACAAAAACCCCTGGTTGAATTTCCCATGGTTTCTCCTGATTGTCGCCATTTACCACTGCAACATTCCAATACCGATACTTTCCATCAGCATTCATCTTTTCAATCCACTGACACAATATTGGTATATTTACATTAAGTCCCGTAGTCGATTTATCTGAAATCACATATTTGGCCACAAATGAATTCAAGATCGTATTAAATGCTATATTCCTCCAAACATATGCTTTTGCGGTCTCTGACTTCACAAATGATACTTCAGATGATATCTGATCGATAAAGCTTTCCGTCACATCAATGTTATGTTTTAAAACGCTTCCATTTTCAAAATCCGTTGTCTCATAAGAATCACCGCTGAAATCAAAGTCATCATATTCTGCTTGTTGACTCTTTTTCTTCGAAGTAATTCTAAAACTTTTGATTTCAGGAATATTTCTAATTCTGGGACCGAATAAGGCTGGCGATATCCCGCGTTCCATAAATCGTTCAATTTCCTCTTTCATATCCATATCAATTTTTGCAAGCGCTTCAAATTTTTTTTGAACAAGAGCAGTCATCCAGATTCTTTGCAGTAGTTCAAATCCTTTTCTATAGCCAAACCAACGTGCCATCTGCATTAAAGTATCGGCCTGATTTGAATTTCTGGAAAAATAAGAACAAACTAAACCATCAATAGTTAAGCCTCGGGAAAGAGTGTTTCCTCCGATGATAATAAACACCGGTGCCTTATCCATACTTTCCAATTGCTCGTCTGTAGGATACACTATGCGAAGCGTTGTCCCTTCCTCTGCCTCCTTATTTGCCTTGCAATTATCAACACATACATGGACTCCGCTTCCATATTGAAGTTTCTTATCATCATCCAAAAGGATACTTCTGATATCCTTTACAAGGGAATATAGCTCTGGCAAAAGGACTGCAAATTCTGGGTATGTCTCTTCAATGGTATCCAAATATCCGTAGTCTGGGTTAGCCGCTTGAAGGTCTGCTTTAGTCACAGAATCCTTTTCTCGACTATATATGTCTTCACATACACTAATGACTTCCGAACTATTAGCCAACCAAAGTTTCACTGCTTCATATACATTAAAATGCTGTTTTTGAATTGATGTTGTATGTATCAGCATACTAATGCTTTTTTTCTTCGCTTTATGATTGAGTCTCTGAAATGCACTGGTACACAGAAACCATGCTATTGCATCTTTCATTCCTACCGGAAGAGAAGTCTGGAGCCCTTTATGAAGCTTTTTCAATTCTTTTTCTTCAGCTGATGATATTGGTCTGGTTATTCCAAAACCAGGACAATCTTTTTCATCATTTCCAAAAATCACTCTTGCTCCAAAGTATTCTGTTGATTCAGGAAGCGTGCAAATAAAGTCTTTGGGATATAATGATTCGCCTGGACGTTCATTTAAAACATTTGCATAGGGCGTGGCAGTATATGCGATGTAATTCATAGCTTGAAAAGATACTTTTGGAACTGAACCGTCACTTTTCTTCCCATTAACTAAATTTACTATCAGCTGATTAATTGCACACCTCTCCTGTTCTTCTTCAGGAGTTATCTCAGCCGTGTTTACACTTGCTTGATCTGCTTCATCATCAATTACAACTATTCTTAATTTCTGAGTTCGTTTTTCGTCATCATATAGCCACTCAATCAATGATTCTAAACGACGTTTATTTTTTAAGCACACCGTAACATAGCGATTGGCAAAAGTCTTTTTCCCTAAAGGATTTAACTTAAGTTCTCCCTCTGCAAATTTCTTATCCTCTCCAGTGAAATCTAATACTCTCCAAAGAATGCCCTCACTTTGCTTAAGATCTTTTTTGAAACGATCTCTCGTTTGTTTTCTTAGATTATCAATTGTACCGGAAAGAATAATAAAAAAATTCCAATTACAGTCTGCAGCCATACTGACCAATCCAGCCATGTTTGCAGTTTTTCCCGATTGAACGCTACCTGTAACCAACCCTTTTACCGGACCGTATGTGACAGTATCTTCCTTTAGGTGATTCATTACCCAGTGACAACTTTTTTCAATGTCGATTACAGATGCTGGTCCCATGGTGTGCAGCAAAGATTTCTTGTATTGTTCCCATGTTGAAGCGGCACCTGTTGGCACATTAAAAGAATTGTTGGGTCCGTTTTTATCAATACCTATTACTTTTTGAGTTTTACTTAAAACAACCGCTGGATGAAGTTTTTTATAATA
>JAUNAE010000066.1 GCA_030527765.1 Eubacteriales bacterium | reverse complement strand
AGTAGTCCTCACTGTAGTCTTCTGAGTAATCTTCAGAGTAGTCTTCACTGTAGTCCGTGTAATCGTAGGAACCTGAGTCATCCCCATAGTCCTCATAACTACTCTCTGTGAGTGTCTCATCGGAATTCTCTCCCGATTCAGAGCTTTCACTGTTTCCGGAATCCTCCGGTCCGGATACTCCCGTCTGCTCACACAAAGTATAATACAGAGATTTCGCTCCATCTGACTGCAGGCTGCTCACATACACATTCTTAATAGCCACTGCAGCCCCATCCAGATCGCTCTGTACATAGGCCTGATATGCCTCCAGCAAATACTGGTAACTGTCTGCTCTCTGCTGCTGAGTTGCCACTTCCTGGGTTGCCGCTTCTGCGGTTGTTCCGGAAGCCTCCGCCTCATCCTGGGCTCTTGATAGTTCCGCCCCCTGACTGGACAGGGATTCGCTGTACTTCATAATCTGGTCATTTGCCTCCCTGTAGATTCCCTGTCGGATTCCCGGAACTACAAGAAGCCAGAACGCAAGTGCTCCTACAGCAATTCCAAACATCAACATAAAGAACAGTGTCACCTGAGATCTCTCCCTGTATGGCACCTGCTGCACCGCATATTCAGAATCGCCGATCGTATCGTCCTCTGTCTGAACAACGGAGACTTTGCCAAAAAGGCCTCTCCTCCGTCTCTCCAATCTCGTTGTCACTCCGGTCTGTTCATCTACTTCTTTCAGGAAGCGCAGAGTCGTCGTATTCGTCTTATCGATTCTGGCCGCTTTCTTAAGAATTCTTCTCGCCCGGTTCCAGTCGTGATTCTTCATGGCAATGAGTGCCAGAAGATGATATCCCTTGATCAGCTTCGGATTCTGGGTCAGAATTTTTCGAAGCTGTATTGCCGCCATATCTTCATGTCCCTCCCGACAAAGCAGCAGAGCATGATTATATTTCTTAATTGTCTCATTGATGGTTTCCAGCTTATTGGAATTGGCCTGAAGCTTTTCGATATATTCTGTAGCCAGATTCCGGCGAGGCTGCAGGTTTTTGCTGATCACCCACTCACTCAGAGCAGCCACGACTTCACCTGTCTCAAAATAAACAAGACCAAGAAGGTTTCGCGCCTGAATATTATGTTTGTTGTACGTCAGACTCTGCTTCAAACAACTGATCGCCCCGGAAAGATCCCGGATACTCGCTTTTTCCAGACCTTGATTATAATAGTACTTGGAAAGATACTCCACCTTTCTCTGAAGCTGTACATTGAAGCCACAATGAGGACAATACTCCTGATCCATTTTGGTCAGGCGTGCACCACAATTTATGCAGTTCATAGCCATCTCCTTATCTCGTTCGTTTATTGCCCTTTGCTTCCCGGAGCATTTCCTGAAGAACATCCAGAATGTCCGTCAGTTCATGATCGTAAATTGCCCCCTCTGCATCGTTCACATCCAGACAAGGCTCAAATTTCTTTAATTCTTCCTCGTAATCAATCATTCTTTTCTCCCTATAACTGCCTTAATATTGCCGACAAGATACAAAGAACCCACACAGAACAGAAGACCCTCTTCTCCTTTGGCATCCAGAGCTCCAAGAAATGCCCGGTCTGTATCCGGCTCAGAAACAACATCCGTACATCCTTCTTTTCGGAAAAGATCTGCAAGAATCTTCGCATCCACCTGCCTGTATCCTCCAACCTGGGTTGTATATACTTTCCGGAAACGAATGCGGCTGCAAATGGTGTGAATCATATCCACATAATCCTTGTCCTCCACCGCGGAAAACAGAAGCGTCAGAGAATAATCCTTCTGGAAGTGTTCCGCTGTCTCCACAAATCTGCGGACGCCGTCCTCGTTATGGGCACCATCCACAATGACTCCCGGAAGGATATTTTCCATTCTTCCCGCCCATCTGGTGTTCCGAATTCCTTCCTGAATCGTCTCCTTAGATACAGGAAGTACTTCCCTTAAAACTTCCATGGTCTTAATCGCCAGAAGTGCATTGGTCACCTGATATGCTGCAATGAAAGGAATGGAAAACTCTTCCTGATCTTCCACTCTTCGAAAGACAATTCCCTCCCTTGTGTTTTTCAGAATTTCTCCCTGAGAAGAAAGAATCTCATAGTACGGACTCTGACATTCTTTTGCATGCTGTTCGATCACCGCAGCTGCCTTTCTGTCATTTCCGTCATAGATCACCGGTACCCCCGGTACAATAATTCCCGCTTTTTCTCCGGCAATCTCTTCCACTGTATTTCCGAGATACTGCATATGATCCAGACTGACGGACGTAATGACACAGGCCACAGGATTCTCAATAGCACTGGTTGCATCCAGTCTTCCACCAAGTCCCGTCTCCAGAATCACGTAATCCACACCGGCCTCTGCATACATCACCATTCCCATGAGAAAGATCATCTCAAAATAAGTGGGATGTCCGATTCCCTCTTCTTCCAGCTGCTGCGAAAAATTCTTCACACGCTCAAATACCCTAAGAAATGTCTCCCGCTCCACATTGGCCCCATTGATCTGAAAACGCTCCTCAATATCCACAAGGTGAGGAGATGTAAACAGTCCGCAGGAATAGCCTCCTGAGCGCAGAATCGAATACAGGAATGCACAGGTGCTTCCTTTTCCATTGGTTCCCGCTACATGAATTACCCGGAAATTTTTCTCCGGATTACCAAGTCTTCTCAGACACTCCTTTGTATGATTCAGGCTGTGCTTGGTCGTAAACTTCGGAGTCTCATCAATATACGCTATTGCTTCTTCATATGTCATAAAAAATCACCACTCATATATAGTATGGAAGTCTTCGGCCCTTCGGCAAAAGACCTCCATATTATTATATATGAGTGGTGAAAGAAGTCCAGATAATTTTTTTGTTATCGTTCCAGTTTCCACGGACTTTCCGGAAGAACTGCGTACACTGCACGATCGTAACTCTTGCTCAGAGCTTTTCTCGTAGAACTGTTGCTTCGCTGGCAAACCGAAATTCGATCAAAATCTCCAAGCTCAATGCCGGAAATCAGAAGCGTGGTTGGATTAATGTAGGTTGTGTCATACCACTCTCCATTCAGTTTCACCTGACTGGAAGGAGTGAAATTACTTCCTATGATATAATAGGAATTCTCAGAAAGAATACCCGGCTTCACACTATCCAGAGTAAGATCATAGAGTCCCATGCGCATTTTGGAACGCTTAAAAGGATTCTTTCCATCATAGGAAAATCGTTTTCCATAGAGGAGATCATACTGGAGAAGTTCCAGATCCACCTGATAATTTTTCGTATTTCTTCTGGCCTGATGATACCGGAATACATTTCCTTCATGAATTCCGATTCGGTCAAACACCTCTGCTGCAATCTGGTAAGATGCCAGATTATCATCTTTCTTTTCCAGACCGAAATTGTCCCAGATGACATACTGTGTCTGGAAGAGGTATTTGTTCTTCAGATCTGTGACGGTCAGGTCCATGGTCGGAAGGTGGTCTCCGTACATCACAAGCACGCAGTCCTCCGGGTACTCAGCCAAAGCATCCGTAAGATTCTTAACGAACTTGTCCATTTCGTGGATCTGGTTCACATAGTATTCCCATTTGTTATTGAAGGCATCTGTTGGTGCTCCGGTAACCGTAATCTCCGGCTCCTCAATCACCTGTTCCTCCGGATAATCTCCATGACCCTGTACGGAAATGGTATAGATATAATCCGGTTCCTCAGAAGAGTCAAGGCACTTCAGAATCTCCTCGGTGAGAACCTCATCCTTCACCCATCCCAGTGGATTCTGCTCCTCTTCCCGCTCCATATACTCTTCTGAAACGAAGGTATCAAAACCGAGATTCGGGAACACCGATTTTCTTCCATAGAAATTCGCCTCATTGTTATGAATGGCATGAGCTTTATAACCGAGTTCCTTCAATACATATGGCGCACTCTCGCAGGTGGTCTCCTTGAGAATGCTCTTATAAGGATATTCTCCCGGTCCAAAATAATGAAGACTCATTCCTGTGATCGTCTCGAACTCTGTGTTCGCAGTACCTGCTCCAACGGAAGGCACTTTGTAATATCCGGAAGAATACTCCTTCATCAGCTTGCGAAATGTGGGAATCGGATCTTCCGAGATCTTCAGATAATTCACAAGCGTCGGATCAAAGAAGGATTCCAGCTGCAGGAAAATGATGTTCGGCTGCTTCTCACTGGAGGTTTCCGGAAGGTGTTTCTCTGTATTTGCGATTCTTGTCATTTCCTTTTCGGAATAATCTCTCGGCTGACTGATTCCGGTGTTAAAAATCGTCGTTGTCAGACAGTATGGATATCCGTAGTCCTGATAAGCAAAGGCAATGTTGCCGAAGTAATTGGAAAGGACTCTTTTTTCAAGAGCCATCTGGGTCACTCCGGCAAATAACACAAAACCGGCGAGTACAAGGGGCAGATTGTACCGATAACGAATTTTGCCCTTGTAGGTTGGAGTCACAATCAGAAGAACAAGCAGAACAAATGCCAGCAGTCCAAGTGCCACAAAACACATGGTAACGCCCCACGGAGGCAGATATTTCTTGGCGATGGACAGACCATCTGTCAGATTCTTAATATCCGGCCCGGTAAAAGGTGTCACGCGGTTTTGAAGAAGAATGCCATTAATCAGTGCCAGCAAAAGCCAGAAGGCACTGACAAAAATTCTCCAGAAGATACGTTTGCGAAACAGATAGACAATCAGCATTGTTGTGAACAAAAACAACGTATTGTATGCAAATACGAGGGGTTTTGTCACCATGAATGTCCATGCCTCTGTCACAGACCATCGGCAGATTGCTTCCACTACAAAATAGAGGACCGCACAGCCTATCGCCTGCAAAAGCAGGGAAATCTTATTACAGACGCGATACCATTTCATGTATGCCTCCTATATTCAGCTAAGCTGTGCCAGCTGAGCCTCAACTTTATCTTTCATCTCCTGGTATTTCGCAAGTTTTTCTTTCTCGGCATCTACTTTTGCCTGAGGCGCTTTGTTTACAAAGTTCGGGTTCTTCAGCATACCCTCGCAGCGTGCGATCTCTTTTGTGAGACGCTCCTGCTCTTTTGTAAGACGCTCAAGTTCTTTTGCACGGTCAACCAGATCCTCAAGAGGCAGGTATGCAACACCGTTTGCAACAACAACCGAAACAGCATCACTTGCGATTCCGTTCTTATCTGTCTGTACATGAATTTCTTTTGCAAGTGCAAGATTTACAAAGGATTTCTTGCTGTTCTCGTACATGGAAGCGGTCTGCTCATCCTTTGCAACGATGAATACGTTGGTCTTACGGTTCATCGGAACCTGCATCTCTGTTCTTGTGTTACGGATACCGCGAACAACTTCCTGGAAGCTTGTAACAGCCATCTCAGCTGTTGGGAAATGATAATCCTCACGATATACCGGCCACTCGGAAATCATGATAGACTCCTCTTCCGGAAGAAGGGTACAGTAAATTTCCTCCGTAATGAACGGCATGTACGGATGAAGAAGTTTCAGAGACTCGGTCAGTACTGTGCGAAGTGTCCAAAGGGCATCGTTTGCAGCTGCCGGATTCTCCTCTGCTTTCCAGAGACGAACCTTCGCCATCTCAATGTACCAGTCACAGAACTCATCCCACAGGAAATCATAAACTTTGGAAACAGCAATTCCGAGTTCATATTTCTCCAGGTTGTCTGTCACTTCTTTTGCAACTGTATTCATACGGGAAAGAATCCACTGATCTTCTGCGCAAAGAGCAGAAACATCTGCCGGCTCTGTCACAGTCTTTCCTTCCAGGTTCATCATAATGAAACGGGAAGCATTCCAGATCTTATTGGCAAAGTTACGATTTGCCTCAACCTTTTCCCAGTAGAATCGCATATCATTTCCCGGTGCATTACCGGTCATGAGTGTCAGACGCAGGGCATCTGCACCGTATTTGTCGATGACTTCCAGTGGATCGATACCGTTTCCAAGGGATTTACTCATCTTGCGTCCCTGGGAATCACGTACCAGACCATGAATCAGAACGTGATGGAACGGTGCCTCTCCGGTCTGCTCCAGAGCGGAGAATACCATACGGATAACCCAGAAGAAAATAATGTCATATCCGGTTACAAGAACGTCTGTCGGATAGAAGTACTCCAGTTCCGGTGTCTTGTCCGGCCAGCCCAGAGTAGAGAACGGCCAAAGAGCAGAACTGAACCATGTATCCAGAGTGTCCTCATCCTGATGGAAATGTCTGCCGCCGCACTTCGGGCAAACAGACGGCATCTCTCTTGCAACTACGGTCTCACCGCACTCCTCACAGTAATATGCCGGAATACGATGTCCCCACCACAGCTGACGGGAAATACACCAGTCGCGGATGTTCTCCAGCCAGTGCAGGTATGTCTTGTCAAAACGCTCCGGAACGAAGGTCAGATCTCCGTCTTCCAGTGTTTTAATAGCAGCTTTTGCCATCTCGTCCATCTTAACAAACCACTGTGGTTTGATCATTGGCTCAACGGTTGTACCGCAGCGGTCATGGGTACCTACGCTGTGGCTGTGTGGAACGACTTTGACCAGAAGGCCAAGTTCTTCCAGATCTGCAACCATTGCCTTACGAGCCTCATAGCGGTCCATGCCCGCATATTTGCCTCCAAGGGAGTTGATGGTCGCATCATCATTCATAATATTGATCTCTTCCAGGTTGTGACGACGTCCAACCTCGAAGTCGTTAGGGTCATGAGCCGGTGTAATTTTTACACATCCGGTTCCGAACTCCTTGTCTACATACTCATCGGCGATAACAGGAATCTCACGATCTGTCAGAGGCAGCTTCAGCATTTTGCCAATGAGATCCTTGTATCTGTCATCCTCCGGATTCACTGCCACTGCAGTATCTCCGAGAAGTGTTTCCGGACGGGTAGTTGCAATCTCTACGAAACGTCCTTCCTCACCGACGATCGGATAGTTGATGTGCCAGAAGAATCCGTCCTGATCCTCATGCTCTACCTCAGCATCAGAAATAGAAGTCTGGCATACCGGACACCAGTTGATAATACGGGAGCCCTTGTAAATATATCCTTTTTCATAAAGCTTGATGAACACTTCCTGAACAGCCTTGGAGCATCCTTCGTCCATGGTGAAACGCTCTCTCTCCCAGTCTGCAGATGCGCCGAGTTTCTTCAGCTGATTGATGATCTTTCCGCCGTACTCCTCTTTCCATGCCCATGCATGTTTCAGGAACTCTTCGCGGCCGATCTCGTTCTTGTCGATTCCTTCTTTTTTGAGTTTCTCGATAACCTTAACCTCTGTCGCAATGGCTGCGTGGTCGGTTCCCGGCTGCCACAGTGCTTCATAGCCCTGCATTCTCTTGAAACGAATCAGGATATCCTGCATGGTCTCATCCAGAGCATGTCCCATGTGCAGCTGTCCGGTTACGTTCGGCGGCGGCATTACGATGGTGAATGGTTTTTTGTCCGGGTTGACTTTTGCATGGAAATATCCGTTTTCCATCCATTTGGTATAAAGACGTTCCTCGATCCCCTTCGGATCATAGGTTTTTGCAAGTTCTTTGCTCATGTTGTCCTCCATTTTCAGTGACAAAACAGACGCCCTGGACGCATCGCTGCGACGGGCGCTTTTTTTCATAGTGTTCTAATGTCAAAACGCCTTAGAAAAGGCGCTGATATTCTGCATATAATATATAGAAAAAATGCTTTTTTGTCAACAAACCCTTACACTCTCCATCCAACCGGATATTTATTCTTCAAGGTCTGACCAACCAGTTTTCCGAAGGCGAATGGATGCCCGTCTGCGGCGAGCAGAATCCACCCTTTGCTCCTGTCTGTCTCTTCCGGAGCGAGGGTAATTGGTTCCCCTTTCAGATACCGGGTCAGGCGCTCATCCGTAACCGGCAGAGAGACCGCATCCGCCTCCCCTTTTCGAAGAGCAAGGGCAAAGGGTTCTGATGGCTCGAAGCGGTTCTTCTTCATATCCCCCAGATAGATGCCGTTTCGGAGGAACTTAATTCCTCTCAGATCCAGATCCACCGGAGGCAGGTAATAGACTTTGTCATTTCGCACTTCCACCCGGTTCCAGTCAAAGGGCTTTCCACCAAGAGACTTCAGATGAATCTCATCCAGAAATGCCTGAATCCATTTCTTTGCATCCCTGTTTACATTTCCTCTCGGAGAAATAACCGTGTGGGCAGCTTCTCCGTTCTTTTGAAGAAGTGCCAGGAAGTGGCCCTCCCCTTCCATCTGATGTGGAAAAATTCTTACACACCGGGAAATTCTCGGATCGCCGTTTCCCCATTTGGGATTTCCTTTGGCAAATCCTTCGTATCCCGGAATTTCCAGGAGTTCCATTTCCGGACGCTCAGTCAAAAGCCAGGAAATGGTCCCTTCATCCTCAATCGGTGCAAAGGTACAGGTGGAATACAAAAGCATTCCTCCCGGGCGCAGCATATCCACTGCATTTAATACCAGTTTCCGCTGAATTTCCGAAAGTTCCCTGGATTTCTCCGGAGTCCAATCTCTTAAGAGAGCTTCTTCTTTTCGGAACATTCCCTCTCCGGAACAAGGTGCATCCAGCATGATTTTGTCAAAGAATTCCGGGAATTTCCCCACAAGTTTTTCCGGCGGCTCGGATGTGACACAGGCGTTGGTCAGACCGAACAATTCCACATTTCTCATAAGCGCCTTTGCCCGGCTGGCACTGATATCATTTGCAAATAACAATCCCTCTCCATTCAGGGCATCTCCCAGAGCCGTTGCCTTTCCCCCGGGAGCCGCACAGAGATCCAGAACATAGTCTCCCGGTTCTATGGGAAGCCTGGATGCCGGTGTCATGGCACTCGGCTCCTGGAGATAGTACAGTCCCGCCTGGTAATAAGGACACCAGGAAGGTTTTGTCTCTTCTGTATAAAAATATCCATTGTCAATCCACGGAATCGGAGTCAGATCAAAGGGAACCTGCTCCTTCAACTGTTCCGGCAAAATTTTGGATCGATTCACACGAAGTCCATAAGTTCTTGAACTTGAAAAACTTTTCTCAAAAGCTTCATATTCCTCCCCCAGCATGTCTCTCATGCGGCTTTCAAAAGCTTCCGGAAGTTTCCATTCCTTATTCACATCTGCCATTTCCATTTTCCTCGCTGCACTTTACTCAATACACTTATGATATAATTTGTTTTCCCAGAGCGAAGGAATAGATATAGACTTCCTTCACTTTCCGCCCGGTCATGCGTTCCAACGCACAGGCATAATCTTCCAGCTGTACATGATACAATTCCAGCAGATGCCCTTCCTGTCCCGGACGGACACGGTCTGTCTTGTAATCCACAAGAACGATATCCTCCCCTTCCATGAAATATGCATCGATAATTCCCTGGACGAGTACGGAGACTCCCGGATGCCAGGAAGCATCCAGTTCCTGAGACTCTCTCATGATCATAAAGGGCTGTTCTCTGAAAAGCAGCCTCTTCTCTGCCGCCTTCTTCTGGCGCAGTCCAAGAGGACTTTCCAAATACTTTTTAATATCCAGAATTCTGACAGAAGCGGCCTGTTCCAAACTTAATCGTTCCGTCTCTACCATATTCTCAATCTGTTCTTTGATTTGAGAGAGAGAATCACATTTTGCATAATCCAGACACTGCATCACCTTATGATAGGCGGTACCTCTTGCAGATCCGGTGAAAACCTCCTCGGCCTTTTCCTGCATAAATCTCGGAACAATCGGTTCCACTTCCGGAAATTCAGCACTCTTATCCTTCTGTGAGGATTCGTCCTTCAGAGAATCCATTTTTTCACCGGGAACTTTCAAATCATCACTTGCATCAGAAATATCTCCATATGAGATACTTTCTTCCAGTTCTGCCTCATCGTGATACGCACGCTTCTTCAATTCTGAAACACTGATTTTTACCGGAATATCTTTGAGCCAATGATCCGGGTACGTATACTGAAATCTTTTGGAAAGTTCCTCCCGAATCGTCTCATCATAGACTTTCTCCGGATCCCAGGACAATAGCACTTCCTTCTGAAGTTCTGCTCCTGTCTGCAGCTGCAGTTCTTCCATCACCAGATCCTGTGCATGGAGATCCCGCACAAGAAATTCCGAAACATCCTCATGGAGAACCGGATTTTTTCTCTGCATAATCTGGACCTTGTTCATAAGATCATCCATAGACCTGTGTCCCATCAGTGCCGGGAGAACGAAATCCCAGTAACAGATGGCTTTCTCTCTGACCTCATATGGAAGGAGCTCCTGCTTTCGATCCGCAAGGGATGCGTATTTCACAAGTTTTTTCTCAAGATCTTTCACAGTTCCTGTGAGAATCAGTTTCTCCTTGGCTCTTGTAAGAGCCACATACAGGACTCGGAGTTCTTCTCCCAGATTCTCCTTCTGTATCTGATTCTGGATCAGTTTTTTCTGAGGAGAGGAAACCTTCAGACGAAGATCCGGAAGCACGGCATCCACACCGATTCCCAGCTCCGGGTGTACAAGAAATCCCGCTCTCGTATCCCGCATATTGAACTGTTTGCCCATACCTGCGGCAAAGACAACCGGGAACTCCAGTCCCTTGCTTTTGTGGATGGTCATAATCTGAACTGATCCCTGTCCCGCACCGAAAAGATTGACTTCTCCGAAGTCCACTTCGTACTTATGAAGGTGTTCAATATACCGCACAAAGTTGAACAGACCGCGGTAACTGGTCTTCTCATATTCCATAGCCTTCTCTACGAGCATAAGAAGGTTGGCACTTCTCTGGGCTCCATCCGGATAGGCCGCGGCAATTCGCCCGTATCCGGTTTCCTCCAGAACCTCCAGAATGAGCTGATGTACCGGAACATAAGATGTTTTCCGGCGAATCTCCTGAAGAGTTTCTGCGAAACTTCCGATTTTTTTCTGAAGAACCGTCCTCTCCTCCTCAGAAATCGCAATCTTTGCTTCTTTTTCCTGAAGGAAATCCTGCACACTGTCCCAGAGCATTCCCTCCGGATAGGCAGCCTTCAAAAGAGCCAGATTCTCCGAGGTACATTCTCCAATGGGCGAAGTCAGCACTCCCGCAAGAGGAATGTCCTGTCTCGGATTGTCCGCCACTCTCAGATAGTTCAAAATTGTCCGCACTTCCGTAGCAGAGAAATATCCGGTTCTTGAAGCCGCATACACCGGAATGTTTCGGGACGACAGCACGTCCATAAAGGTTTCTCCCATGCCGCTGAAGGAGCGAAGAAGAACGACAATATCCCCATATTCCAGTGGCCGAAATCCACCGTTTCTGTCGCAAACCATTTCTTTTCCGACCATTTCCTGAATTCTCTGTGCAATGGATAAGGCCTCCAGTTCCTGTTTGCCTCTGGAGAGTTCCTCATCCTCATATTCCGGATCCTCCGTCTCCACGAAGAGAACCTCCGTCTTCGGAAAGTCCGGATTCTCATTGTCCGGATACTCTGCTCCCGGATAAAGGGCTGCTGCAGCATCATATAGAACACCGCCAAGGTCTTCTCCCATCAACTGACGAAACAGATAGTTTACACTGTGAAGCACCGAGGACCGGCTTCGGAAATTGTTGTGAAGGTCAATGCGAATCTCAGAACCTTTTTCCGGATCAAAGTTATGATACTTCTCCATGAACAGCTCCGGCTTCGCCTGACGGAACCGGTAGATACTCTGCTTCACATCTCCCACCATAAAAATATTCTTCTGATTCTTTGCCCATCCGGATACAAACTGGGTGATGATTTCCTGAACCATATTACTGTCCTGATACTCATCCACCATAACCTCATCATATTTTTCAGACAGTTCCCGGGCTGCCTGATTCGGATGGATCGTTCCGTCTTCGTTCTCTGTTCTCAGGATATCAAGGGCAAAATGCTCAATATCTCCGAAATCAAGCAGATTCTTTTCTCTCTTCTTCTTACTGAACTCCTCCATAAACCGAAGAGTCAGCTGCACCAATATGGTCAAAGCCTCATAGCAGCACTCCATCACTTCCCGAAGTTCCGGAAGTGACATGGCAAACAGTTCCCCGGTCTTGGACTTCATCAGCTCCTTGGCTTCCTCTCTCAGATCTTTCACCTGTTTTTTGAGGCGTTCCTCTGCTTCCATCTTTTTGCTGCTAAGCCTTGCGAAGTTTACATTTTGAAGGCAAGTGTACATTCCTTCATAGTCTCGGGCAAGAGCCTTCTGCTCCAGCACTTCCAACTCAAGAAGATCGCTCTCAATGGCATCCTCATAGAGATAAGGACCGCCGTCCCTCAGGCAGATCTCTCTTGCTTCCAAAAGAGCTCCTTTTGCACTGAAAAGCTTTTCCTTTGCCAGCTGCCAGAGATCCTCCATCCATCCGAAGGCGTTCTCATCGGTTTCTCCCGGGAGATACCCCTTAAGACATCCTCGGAGCCATTTTTCCGGATTGGGATCACTCTGGGCCGTATCATATAATTTCAGAATGAGCTCATTCAGATTGTCATCATTTTTTCCTGTACAAAAAAACTCCACACAATGCCGGAACGCTTCTGTCTCTTCCCCGTAGGCTTCATTCAGTACCTGATCGAGAACGTCTTCTTTCAAAAGCTTCAGTTCCCCCTCATCTGCCACACGATACCCGGGATCCAGATCAATAGTATGGAAATAATTCCGGAGAATGTAAGAACAGAATCCGTCAATGGTTGTAATCTGCGCCGTGTGAATTAATGTCATCTGCCGCTCCAGATGTTCATTGCCGGGATCTTCGTACAGTGCTGTTTCAAGCGCTCTCGTGAGTCGCTCTTTCATCTCTCCTGCTGCCGCTCTTGTGAAGGTCATAATGAGCATACGATCAATG